>QHYA01000259.1 GCA_003223995.1 Acidobacteriota bacterium
AGCGCCTCCTCGCGGCGCAGCGGCGCCTCGTCGAAGAGCCTCATCTGCCTCGGGCGGCGCTGCAGCCCCGCAAAGCGCAGCGTCATGCCCCGCACGCGCACCCGCCGGCGGCGGACCTTCTCCAGCAGCGCGACCGCCTCCCGCAGCAGCGTCGGATCCGTATCGGCGGCCTCGCGCAGAACGCGCCGGCCGGAGGCCGACCGGTCGTCGGCGTACCGGATCGAGATCTCCAGCCGCCCCGTCCGCTCCTCTCGCTGCCGGAGCCGGCGAGCGCCTCTCCCGACCATGTCCCGCAGCGCCGCACCGAGCCGCGCTGTTTCCTCCGTGTCCTCCGTCAAGCGAGCTTCCTCGACGAGCACATCCTCCCGCTCGGGCGGGCGCACGGGGGTCGGGTCGATGCCCAGCGCCCATCGATGCAGGAATGCGCCGAGCGGGCCGAAGGCCAGCGTGAGGTGGGCGACCGGCATCTCGGCCATTTGCCGGACGATCCGGATGTTCAGATCCTCCAGGTCCCGGCAGAGGCCGGGGCCAAGCCCCGGCAAGCGGCGCACCGGCAGCGGAGCGAGGAACGGGGCCTCCCCGCCCGGGCGGACCTCCAGCAATCCGGCCGGCACGCTCTCGTCGGCGGCGATGCGGCTGACGAGCTTGTTCACCGCCACGCCGGCGGATGCCGGAAGCCGCAGCCTCTCGCGCACCTCGCGCTGCGCGCAGGCGGCGACATCCACAGCCGCTCCGAAGAGACGCCCGGTGCCCGTGATGTCGAGGAAAACACGCGAGTAGCCCACCGGCTCGATGAGAGGCGTGAACCGGGACAGGACTTCCCGAACTCCGGAGGCGGCGTGGCCGTAGAGCGGCTCGTCCGGCTCCAGGACCGCGGCGTTGTGGCAGATGCGCAGGGCCGCCTCGGCCGGCATCCCTCTCCGGACACCGGCGGCCCGGGCCTCCTCCGAAAGCCAGAGGACTCTCGAGCGCACGGTCCCCGGAGCGATGAGCACGGGCCGACCCACGAGCCGGGGCTCTCTTACCCGCTCGACCGCCACGGCGAAATCGGCGATGTCCACATGGACGATCTGTCTCAAAACCCGCCGCCTTCTTTCGGGAGGAGTCGAGCGTAAGCGAAAATAAAGCGAAATACAACTCTACGCCGATGCACTCTGAGACGATGCACTGAAACACGCGATGCAGTGAATCCGCGCGTGGCGGATGCGAGGCGTCAGATACTCTCGACGTTCTCCGCGGAGAGGGGATCCCGCGCATGGGACGGCGCCGCGGGCTTGCCTCGCTCGGACGCTGGGACCGGCTGACCGGGCTGCTTCCGCTCGATCTGCGTCCCTGCGGGCTCTCCGGGCTCCCCTACCCGCCCAGGCATCGCGGCCCCCGCCGAGAGGATGACGCTGATTCCGTCCTCGACCGACAGATCCGTCTCGATCACGTCCTCGACCGGCAGGAGCACCACATCCCCGATGTAGAGGTGGTTCGTCGGAATGTACACGGAGCAGAGAAGCTGTGAGGAGCCGTCCCGGCGCCTCAAGGTGAAGGACCCCGTCAGAAACCCTGGCGATGTTCTGCCAGGCAAGCGGGCGAAAACGAACCGCTTGAAGGCTTCCCGCGACCCGTCGCCGCCGAAGCCCGACAGGACCTTCCTCACGGTCGCGTAGAAGGTCCCGACCAGGGGGACCGTCTCGAAGACATCTTCCAATCCTTCGAGCAGGCGGTGCAGCGGGCCGGAGCTGAACATCAGGCCGGTCAGGAAGACGATCGCGATCGTGATGACGAAGCCCGTCCCCGGGATCATCTTGCCGATCAGGCGCTCGGACAGCCCCAGCCCTTGCAGAAGGGGGCGGGCGAAACTGTCTACGTAGGTGAAGAGCCACCAGAGGGCCTTCACCGTAATGACCATCGGGATGAGGATGATCAGGCCGGCGATGAACTTCTTCCTGTAGACCATTCTCCGGGTGGTTTATATACCGCAGAGTCGGCTTCCCGCAAATGCGCGCTGTCTTGTCCGATACACAAAAACGGTCTATGTTGGTGTATCGAGAAGGAGGTCTACCCGCGTGGGACGAACGAACATCGAAGTCGATGACGTGCTCATGGAGAAGGCGATGCGCCTTACCGGCGCGCGAACCAAGCGGGAGGTCGTGGACATCGCCCTTCGGCATTTGGTCAAGAAAGGCAGCCTCTATCGGGCAGTGCGCCGGCTCCGGGGAAAGCTCGCGTGGGAAGGCGACGTCAACGCCTGGCGGTCAGCTCGCTCGACGCGTATATGATGATCGTCGACTCCAACACCTGGGCAGACTTCTTCAACGGAATCCGGAGTCCTCACGTCCAGCACCTCGAGGTTGCCCT
This sequence comes from Acidobacteriota bacterium, assembly GCA_003223995.1. GTDB lineage: Bacteria > Acidobacteriota > Polarisedimenticolia > QHYA01 > QHYA01 > QHYA01. The sequence continues at coordinate 2,350 of QHYA01000259.1, forward strand.
ACAGGAGGAGGAAGACCTGGCCATTGTTCCGATCATCATCACGGAGGTTCTTCAGGGGTTCCGGACCGACTCCGGCTTTCAGCGTGCTCGGCTCGTCTTGGTCTCGCTGCCCATCATCCAACCGACCGTGAACTGCCATGTGCGAGCCGCTCGCCTGTTCCGTTCACTGCGACGGAAAGGGGTCACGGTGCGCGGCGCCGTGGACTGCATCATCGCCCAGGCGTGTCTTGACATCGAGGCCGAGCTCTTGAGCCCCGATGCGGACTTCGAGCGCATCGCCCTCCACACGCCCCTCCGTTTGTGGCGCCTCTGAGTGAGGAAGCCAGCGCAGGTGGACGGATGAGCGGTCCGATTCCTCGCTGATGAGAATGGAGCCGCGGGAAGCCTTCGCCGCCGTGGGCGACCGGCTCGAGATCGTCCTGGTCGTCCTGATCGGCTACGGCTGCCATCTCTACTACAACCTCGTCGGCCACATCGCATCGCTTCGCGGGTTCGACCTCGGGCCCCACCTTCTGACGCCCCTCGACCGCGCCTGCCCCTACATGCCCTTCTGGGTCCTCTTCTACCAGGTTGCCTACTTTGCGCCGGCGATCGTCTTGCTTCTGATCCTGCCGAGGATCGGCTGGGACGTTCCCGCCATCCGCCGGATCGTGGTCTCCTTCCTTCTGCTGTTCTTCGTTCACTTCCGCCTTTATCTGCTGCTTCCCACGAGCGCCCGGCCGATCCGGCTTCCCGAGTCGATGCTGGGGGAGGGGGCGCTGGGGAACATGGTCCGCGGCCAGTATCATCTCGCGACCGTCTGGTGCGCCTGGCCGTCGCTTCATGTGTCGGCCTGCTGGTTCTGCTACCACCTGCTGGCCCGTTACCGCCCCCCTGTCCGGTGGATTTACCTCGCCTGGTTCCTGGGGATGTTCATCGGCACCTTCGCGATCAAGATCCATTACATCCTGGACGGGGTCGCGGGGGTCCTGCTCGCGGAGGGAACCTACCGCTGGGCCCTGGTCCGTCTCAACACGGCAAAGGCTCTCCGCTGGGAGTGGCACTCGCAGGCGCTGCGTCTCGCCTGCTATGCGGTCGTCCTGACGGCGCTGCTGGCCGGCTTGCCCCTCGCGATGAGCGCGACCGGCTTCAGCGGCCCCCTCTACACGATCCACTCGATCCAACTGGGTCGGTGAAATCGAGCAGCTACCGCGATCGGCGCGCCGACTTGACGCCAGGAGGCCTTCCATGAGAGAGACGATCACCATCAGCCTGCCCGAGGACATCAAGAAGGAACTCGACGCGGCAAGCCGGAGCGAGGCGGTCACCCGAAGCGATATCGTGCGCGAATCGCTCAGGAACTACCTGTTCGTCAGAAGGTTCCGTGCCCTCAGGGCCCGGATGATGGCCAGGGCACAGGGTCAGGGCATCCGGACCGATGATGATGTGTTCGATCGCGTCTCATGAGGATCGTTCTCGGAGCAGCTTCGGCAGGTGCTGGGTTGACCGTAAGTCTCGTCTCAGACGAGGGTGCTCAGTAGACGCAGGGCGGGCGCCACGCGCACGCCCGAGGGGCTCTTGTAATCCCGAGTGCCGGCGGCCGAGATCTGCCAGGCCTGCGCGTCCGGGAAACGGGCTTTCAGGTAGAGAAGGCTTCGATCGACGTCCCCGTCGGTCCACTTGCATTCGACCATCAGACGGGGCATCCGTCCCTCGATCGCCACGAAATCGACCTCCCGCCGCTCGACGTCACGGAAGTACCGCAGTTCGAGATCTCGTCCGTGCACATCCTGTTCGAAGTGGACCCACTTCAAGAGGTGGCAGGCGACCATGTTCTCGAATCTAGCAGGATCGTTCGAGACGGTTGACCAGTCCAGGTGGTAGTGCTTCTGTTCCTTCTTCACCGCGCGGATGCGGGATGCAGGCGGAGCAGGTGATATCTTCCCTGCAGGGAATCCCCCCCAAAGCGATAGACGTCGAGCCG
>QHYA01000260.1 GCA_003223995.1 Acidobacteriota bacterium
TCGCTCCCGCGCCGGGACCATCGGCTGCCGGGTGTTCAGGTAGGGACCGTTGAGGCTGTCGTTGTAGAGGTTCAGTGACACCTGGCCGATCCGCTCCGGCGCCTGCGGATCCTTCACGTCGAAGAGATCAACGGCGCCGGGGTAGGCCACAGCGACGACCTTGCCTCCCCCTCCCTCCGCCAGGACCAGATGCCTCGGGAAGGAAAGGTCGCGCACCTCGGAGAGGAGCTCGCCGGTCCGGGCGTTACGCACCTGGAAGCCGTCGGCCATGGTGAGAACGAGGAACGTTCCGTTCATGTCCACGAAGAGCTGCTCGACGTAGCCCGGCAAGACCACTGAAGCCATGGCTTCGGGCGCCGCGGGATCGAGGACTTTCCACGGTAGCCGAACGCGGCCCTGCCTGCAGCCTCGACCACCGCCCCGGAGCCGCAGTTCTCCGCGCTCGCCAGGAGGACGAGGCGGCGAGGATCCGAGGCGTCGTAGATCCGCATCGGCGTGTTGTAGGAAGTTTGGCGGGGGTAGCTGATCACCAACCGGCGCCGGCTCCCATGCCCACCCAGGGAGACCTCGAGGGGATTCTTTCCCGTGCCGGGTGTTTGACCGACGGTCTCCTCATGGAGGAGGGACCCTGTCCGCAGGTCGAATGTCAGCAGGCCGCTCTCGCTGGTCACGACGACGATGGCGGCCTCCCCCTCGAACGCCTGGAAACCAGGGCCGGTCGTGAGAGCCGGTGGGTACCGGATCCTGCCCACCTCGAGAAACCCGGCAGCGGATGGGATCGCTGTTGCTTGATCTCCTGGGAGTGCCTGCCGGGCCCGCGCGTCGTGTCCTTCCGTATCGGCCCAGCCCTCGCCCGCCTCGCCAGTGGCTGCGACAGGTGCATCGGGGAACATCCCTTCGACCGGAGCCGCGATGGACGGTTGTCGCGTTGAGGTGGGCAAGAGAGAGGATAAGAGAAGCGTCGCCACCGCCAGCGACGGGCCGGCAGGACGGACAACGGAGGTGACCATGGCCTTCCCCCTTCGTGAGGACGTCTCTGAATGTGAGTCCCATATACATCCGCCACCGCAGGCTGTCAAACAGTCAGTGTGCAGTCATTGTGCAGTCAGTGTGCGGGTCCCAGGAGCCGATCAGTCCTGCACCTACCGCCGCCGACGCCCCCACCCGGTTTCCTGTTACATGCACGCAAGTTTCTGGACGGGTAATCGAAATCAGCAGCTTGACAGACTTGCCAAGATGGGGCACTTACTCCTTTCCTTCACTTCCCAAAGGAGTGCTTGGTGAGACCGAGCTTCTCGCCCGTCGTTCTCGTTCCTTTCCTCCTCGCCGGCTGCGGCCGGAAGGATCCGCCCCCGCCCCCGCCTCCGGATGTGCTCGTGACGCCCGTGGTGCAGAGTGACGTCCCTATCTTGAGCGAGTGGATCGGGACCCTGGACGGCTCGGTCAACGCCGAGATCCGTCCCAAGGTGGAAGGGTACCTCCTGCGGGAGTTCTACAAGGAAGGCCAGTTCGTCCGCGCGAAGGACCCCCTCTTCGAGATCGACCCCCGCCAGTTCCGGGCCGCCCTCGAGCAAGCCCAGGCGGCGCTGGCCCGGACCCAGGCCCAGCTCGCCAAAGCCACAAAGGACGTGGAGCGTTTCACCCCCCTGGCCGCCCAGCGGGCGATCAGCCAGCAGGAGCTGGACAACGCCCTGGTCGCGGAGCGGGATGCCAGGGCGGCGGTGGCGTCCGCCGAGGCCGCGGTGGAGCAGGCGGACCTCAACCTGGGCTGGACCAAGGTCGTGTCCCCGATCGACGGCATCGTGGGGATCGCCAAGGTCCAGGTGGGGGACCTCGTGAGCCCCCAGACGGTGATGGCTGCCGTCTCCACCGTGGACCCCATCCGCGTCAGCTACGGCATCACCGAGCGGGAGTACATGCGCTTCGCCCAGCTCATCAACCGGCCAAACTACGCGACCACGGAGCGCGGCCCCGCGCTCGCGCTGATCCTCGACGACGGCAGCACCTACGGCCACCCGGGGAAGGCGGTCCTGGTCGACCGCAACGTTGACGTGAAAACCGGCACCATGACGATCAAGGGCTTCTTCCCGAACCCGGGGAACATCCTCCGGCCGGGCCAATACGCCAAGGTCCGGGCGGCCCTCAACGTAAAGACGGGAGCCCTCCTCGTGCCGCAGCGCGCGGTGGCCGAGCTGCAAGGGGGCTTCCGCGTGGGGGTCGTGGGCGAGGACGGCAAGGTAGACATCCGCACTGTCGAGCCCGGAGAGCGGGTCGGTGGATTCTGGGTTATCGACAAGGGGCTGAAGGCAGGGGAGAAGGTGATAGTGGCCGGCCTCCAGTACATGCAGCCGGGGATGACGGTGAAAGCGAAGCCCGCCCCGGCCGAGGAGGGTCCGGCCCCGCCCGGACCCCTACCCACCGCCGCCGCCTCTCCCGCGGCCGGCGTTCCCGGCGCGGCCGGGACCTCCCCAACACGCTGACCGCAGATGGCGCGCTTCTTCGTCGACAGGCCCATTGTGGCCATCGTGATCTCGATCGTCATCGTCGTCCTGGGCCTCGTCTCGATGACGGGACTCCCGATCGCGCAGTTCCCCTCGATCATCCCCCCCGTCATCCAGGTCCAGACCACCTACACGGGGGCGGACGCTCTCACCATCGAGCAGTCGGTGGCGACGCCGATCGAGCAGCAGATGAACGGCGTGGACAAGATGCTCTACATGCAGTCCACGAACGCCAACGACGGGACCATGACCCTGGCCGTGACCTTCGACGTGGAGAGCGAGGTCAACATCGACCAGGTGAACGCCCAGAACCGGGTCGCCCAGGCCGCCCCGAACCTGCCCGCCGACGTGAACCAGTTCGGCCTCACCTACCGCAGCACCGTGGGCCTCCCGCTCATGGTCTTCGCCCTCTACTCCCCGAACGGCACCCACGACTCGCTCTTCCTCGGCAACTACTCGCTCATCAACGTGAACGACGCCCTCTACCGCGTCAACGGGGTCGGGCAGGTGCTGAACTTCGGCCTCGCCGAGTACTCGATGCGCATCTGGGTGAAACCGGACAAGCTGGCCAAGCTGGGGCTCACCGTCCCCGACCTCATCCGGGCCGTCCAGCAGCAGAGCACCGTGAACCCTGCCGGCCGCGTGGGGGCGGAGCCCGCGCCCCGCGGCCAGCAGCTCACCTACACCGTGCGCGCCCAGGGACGG
>QHYA01000261.1 GCA_003223995.1 Acidobacteriota bacterium
TGTCGAGCAATTGCTGGTTCAGGTTCAAGGTTGTTCTCATGCATATGAGTATGCACAGTTAGTGCAGATATGTCAAGGGGATGCCGCCATGGTGCAGATAGCGCCCGGGCGTAACCTGCGGGAGGGGACGGTTACATCCCGCTCAGGATGGCGGAGCGCCGCGCCGGCCCAGGGCGTCGTAGGTCGCGTACTTGTAGGTCTCCGAGAGGGTCGGATAGTTGTAGCAGGTCTGGATGAAGAGATCGGCGCCCGATCCTGTGAGAAGAGCGGTCAGGCCGATGTGGACCAGTTCCGATGCCTGCTCGCCGATCACGTGGACGCCGAGAAGGCGCATGTCCTCGCGACGGAACAGTAGCTTGAGCAGCCCGCCGCCGTCTCCGATGATCTGGCCGCGGGCATTGGCCGCGTAGGTGGCCCTTCCCGCGACGTAGTCCACTTTCTTCTGCCGGAGCGACTCCTCCGTCTCTCCCGCCATGGAGATCTCGGGGATGGTGTAGATGCCGTAGGGGAGGATGGGGGCCAGGGAGGTTTTGTACTTCAGGTCGAAGGCGTGCACCATGGCGATGCGCGCCTGTTCCATGGATGTCGCGGCGAGAGCCGGAAAGCCGACGACATCTCCGGCGGCATAGATGTGGGGAACAGCGGTCTGGTAGCGCTCGTTGACCTCGATGTGGCCGCGCTTTCCGAGCTTGATCCCGAGCGACTCGAGGTTCAGCCCCGCCGTGTTTCCCGATCGCCCGGAAGCGACGAGCATGGTTCGGACTGACACCTCGCCGCCCGACCCCAGCTTCAGCGTGAGGTTCTGCCCGGCCGCATCGACGGATTCGACCGTGCCGGGCATGGCGAGGGCGATCCCCATCCGCACCATTCGTTCCCTCAGCGCCAACGAGAACTCGCCGTCGAGAAACGGCAGGAGGATGTCGCGCCCCTCCACAAGGGTCACCCTGATCCCCAGCGCGGCGAACATGCAGGCGTACTCGCATCCGATCACACCGCCGCCGATCACGGCCATGGAAGGGGGAATCTCGCTCAGTTGAAGGATGGTGTCGGAGTCGTACACGCGCGGGTCATCGAAGGGAATCGTCGCGGACCGGTGGGGAGAAGAACCCGTCGCGATGAGGAAGACCGAGCCCGTCAGCCGCGACTCACCCCCTTCGGAGGATCGTACGGCGACGGTGCGATCGTCCACGAATGAGGCCCGTCCCCGGTGCACCTCCACGTGGTGGCGCTCGAGGTTGCGGGCGATCCTCTCCCGCTCCGTCTCCTTCACGAGACGCTCGCGAAACAGGAAGTCACGGACGGTCGCCTCCCGCTTGAGCGCCAGCTCGACGCCGTACAGGCCGCGCTGCCGGAACCCGGAGAGATAGAGAGCCGTCTCCCTCAAGGTCTTCGACGGCAGCGTGCCGGTGTTCGCAGCGGCGCCGCCCAGATCAGGCTCCTTCTCGACGAGGGCGACCCGTTTGCCGAAGTAGGCGGCCTGAGCCGCCCCTTTCTCGCCCGCGGGACCCGAGCCGATCACGACGAGGTCATAGATGGCCATCCCGTGCCTCCCGATTCTTCGAACATCTTCGAACATGGCGACCGGCGACACGGCGAGTGATGCCAGCAAGGCCCGGCGCCGGTCAAAACCGTCCGGTCCTCTCCGCGAGTTGCCGCAGGCGACCGGCAAGCTCGGGCGTGAACTGCTCCCGCCGGGAGCGCCAGCTCCAGTTCCCGCCGGATTTCCCTGGAGTGTTCATCCTCGCCTCGCTGCCGAGCCCGAAGACATCCTGCATGGGCACGATCGCAAGCCCGGCCGGTGACTCGTAGGCGGCGCGGATCATTCCCCATTCGATGTCTGCTTCCTCGGCGCGGAGGTATTGGAGTACGTGTTTCTTCTCTTCCGGCCCCAGGGCCGAGAACCAGCCCCGAGTCGTGTCGTTGTCGTGGGTGCCCGTGTACACGACCGACTCCGGAACATGATGATGGGGAAGATGATCGCTGTCGGGCTCGCCGAAGGCGAACTGGAGGACCTTCATCCCCGGAAAACCGAGCGACTCACGCAGCCGCGTGACCTCGGGAGTGATGAATCCGAGATCTTCCGCGACCACGGGAAGATCTCCCAGGGCCGAGCGGATCGCGGTGAAGAGCTTCTCGCGCGGTCCCGGAATCCAGCGCCCATTGGCCGCGGTCTGCTCCGAGGCCGGGACCTCCCAGTAATCGACGAAGCCGCGGAAGTGATCCAGTCGCACCAGATCCGCCAGCCGCAGGTTGGCTCGCACCCGCTCGATCCACCAGTCATAGCCCTCCTGTTCCATCCGATCCCAGCGGTAGGTGGGATTCCCCCAGAGCTGGCCGGTGGGACTGAAGTAGTCGGGAGGAACGCCGCCGACCCACTCCGGCCGCCCCTCCTCGGCGAGCTGGAAGAGGCGCGCGTTGGCCCAGACATCGGCGCTGTCGAGGGCCGTGTAGATCGGCAGGTCGCCCATGATCCCCACTCCGCGCCGATGGGCCGCCTCCTTCAGCCGGTCCCACTGGCGGAAGAAGAGGAACTGCAAGTACTCGTGGTAGGCGATCTCCTCGGCCATCTCCTGCCGCACGGCGTCGAGGGCAGCCGGCTCGCGCCGGCGAAGAGGCGGGTCCCAGCTCGTCCATTCCCGTTCCCCGAAGCGTCTCCTCAGGGCGGCATACAGCGCCCAGTCCGCGAGCCATCCGGCCTGCTGCGGGCCTTCCACGAAGGAGCTCAGCTCCTGGCGGATTCCCGAGGGAGCGTGAAGACGGAAGCGCTCCCAGGAAAGACGTAGCAGCTTCTGCTTCCACTCGATCACAGCGCCGAATGCGATCCGCTCCGCGGGAAACGCCGGAGGATCCTTCAGGGCACTGGCATCGAGAAGCCCTTCTTCGCGGAGCCGCTCGGGAGAGATCAGCAGCGGATCGCCGGCGAAAGAGGACTGGGTGTCATACGGTGAGTTGTCGAACCCGGGGGGGCCCAGAGGGAGGACCTGCCAGATTCTCTGCCCGGCGGCAGCGGCCCAATCGAGAAACGCTTCGGCTTCGGATCCGAGATCGCCGATGCCGAAGCGGCTCGGCAGCGACGTGGGGTGGAGGAGCAGTCCCGCGGAGCGAGAGATCATCGGCGGTTCCGGGAGCGCTTCCGGGGGATCCCACGGCCTGGGGATCGGACATCTCGACGGAGACGCGAAGGGCTCACGGGACAGGCAGGCGTCACTCTTCCGGGTTTCTCGGGAACTTCAGATAGGGCAGGCGGACGTTCCGGATGAGGATCCGGCCGGCGCGGATCGCCGAAGCGCCCCGGGGAAGAAGACGATGCCGTTCTGGTTCAGGCCGGCCGGTTGGGCGCCCTGCGTGCAGGGGTTCGAGGAGTCGCGCTCGAACAGATCGAAGAAGGGACCCGGCGAGGTCCCGTCGATGCCGGAAGGGAAGAACGGCTGCGCGCCGAAACCGATCGTCCTGTTGGTGACCGCCGTGCCGCGGGGAACCCCCGGCAGATCTGCCGGCGCACGGGAGAGTCCGCTGAAGTAAACGGCGTTGCGGGCCTTGGCGACCGATACGTCCACGCTGAAGACGGTGCTGTCCGCCATGCGGTAGAGGCCGAGGATGTTCCCCGCGAGATCACCGACGGCGATCACCATGCGCGTTCGCGAGCCCAAAGGCAGCCGGATCGCGGCGCGGGTCCTCTTCGCGCGAGCGATGCAGCGGTCGATGATCCCCGACACATCCGAGGCCGCCAGCTCCGCGCTCGCGGAAGCAAGGACCAGGTATCCCTCTGGCGCGGGCATGCCGTCCGCAGGGCCGGCCACGTACGCGCCGGTGAAAGAACCGACCGAAGCTCCGGCCGGCCGCCTTCTCGTCTTGACGAAGGGGAGGCGGATCCCCTCGAGGAAGATCGCGCCGGGCGGCGGCGCCGAGGGAAGGAATCCCGCCGCTCCTCTGAAGGCCGCAAACTCCGCACGGCCTGGCTTCACTCCGGCGACTCCGACGCCTCCGACGAGCACGCCGTTCTTGAAGAGAGGAACCCCCCCTCCATTGACGGCCGACGGATCGGAATCGCGAGAGTCGGCCTTGCCCGTCGTGACCCCGAGGCCCGTCGTCGTGCCGTCGAGAGATCTTGCCGGAGGAAACGCCTGACCGGCTGCGTAGGAGACATTGAGCGGGCAGCCGCGGTTGGTGTTCTCGATGCCATAGAGAGCGGCGGCGGGCGTGTTCCGGATGCCCGGAGGGAAGTGGACGCCGCTGAGGAATCGCACGGTTCGAGAGGAAAGGGGGGCCTGGTTGCTGGAGAAGAAGGCTCCGGTGCGGGCGAGCGAGATGGCCAGCTCGCGGTCTGTCGCTGCCGCAGCCCCCTTTTCCCACACGGC
>QHYA01000262.1 GCA_003223995.1 Acidobacteriota bacterium
CCAGCTTCCAGGGCGCCTCCCCGGAGCCGTCGAGGAAACGGATTCCCATCTCCCGCAGCCGCCCGTTCACTCCGGGGTTGTGGATGATCTCGCCGGTGATGTAGATGTTGCAGTCGGGAAAGCGCTGCCGCGTCTGGTAGGCGTAGTCAACAGCCCTTTCGACGCCGTAGCAGAAACCGAATTCCTCCGCCAGGCGCACCGTTGTCCTTCGCTTCCCGGCTCCGATATCGACGCCGTGCCCCCGGCTGCGGAGCTTCTCGACGAGTTCACTGTGGTAGTCCCCGACGATCTGGGGCCGCACCGCCTCGCCCAGTCCCAGCCCTCTCTGAAAATACACGGGGGCGCTCATGGCAGCCTCATCGTCGCGGAGTGATCGTACCGGTCCATTGCGGTGTCATTGTACGGCATGGGTCGCCTTGGGGGTAACGAGCAGGCCTGGTGGCGAACCGTAAAGAAGCTCGTACATGCGCCGGTTGGAGATGATCCGTTTCACGTAGAGCCGCGTCTCGGTGAAGGGGATCTCCTCGACGAAGCGCTCGGCATCACCATGGCTTCCGGCCCACCACCGCGCCGCCCGGCTCGCTCCGGCGTTGTAGGCCGCCAGGGCGACCTCGAGCCTTCCGCCGTACTGCCGCAGGAGATCGGAGAGGAAAGCTGTCCCCAGCAGGATGTTGACCTGAGGATCGAAGAGTTTCTCCCGCTCGATCGGGCCGGCGCCCACCTGGTGCGCCAGCGCTTGGGCCGTCTCCGGGACGAGCTGCATGAGGCCCAGCGCGCCCGCTCGGGAGACGGCGAGAGGATTGAAAGCGCTCTCCTGGAGGATCAGGGAGCAAACGAGGTACGGATCCAGAGACCGCCCGAGCGCGGCCCGGCGGATCTCATCCCAGCGTTCGATCGGGTAGAGCGCTTCGCGGTGCCGCCGCGGCAGGGAGGGGGAGCTGGCGGAGAGCAGGTCCGGATAGGCCGCGCGGAGGTAAGGGACAGCGGCTGCCCGCTCCCCACGGTCCAGCGCGAGATCGGCCAGGCGAAGATTGAGGACGCGGTCGTCGGGACGGGAGCGAAGGGCGAAGCCGTACACACGGGCCGCTTCCACCGGCAGATGCAGGGCCTCGAGCTCGCGTCCGGCAGCGACGGAGAGCCGCTCGGGGACGGGGTAGTCTTCCGGCCGAGGCAGACCCTCCGGAACACTCTGCCCATCCTGGCCTGAGGAAGGGACAGGGGCAAGGCGCGGTGTGGCAAGGGTGGCGGCTCGCAGGTTCTGCGCAGGAGGAGAGGACATCCCAAGCCGGGCGGCCGCGCGGACGCCGTAGTAATCATTGCGGTAGCGTTCCTTGGTCAGCAGCAGGAGCCTGCGGGCTTCGGCGAGATGGCGCCTGGCCTCCTCGGCCCGCGCGGCCCAATAGAGCGCTCCAGCCCTGTAGCCCGAAGGAGCGCCGGGGCGATCCAGCCTGTTGAAGACCGCGATCGCCTCGGAATGCCGGGCGAGCTTGAAGGCCAGCCAGCCGGTCCTCCAGGCCACGAGGTCGGCCCGCGACGAGGCCCCCATGATGGGGAGGGCGGCGCTGTAATGGCGGAAAGCATCCCGATACCTGCCGGAGCGTTCCGCCGCCTCTGCGAGGAGGAGGTTCGCTTCCAACTTTGCCGGTATTTCCGGGCTGGACAGGATCGGTCGCAGCAGCTCCCGCGCTCGCGCCGGATGATCGCGAGCCAGCTCGATCCGCCCCCGGGCCAGAAGCAGCTCGCGGGCGAGGAGCGGGTCCGAGGGGAGGGAGGGGAGGCACGCGGCGGCTCGATCGTACTGTCCGTCTACCGCGAGGGCGGCGCCCCAGTGGATGTTGATCTCCGGATCATTGCGGACTCCCGGGATCTGCTCGCGAGCGAAGGCCCATGTATCAGCCGCCCCCCGGGTGTCTCCGGCCTCTCGCAGAAGCGAGGCCCGCTGGAGCAGCATCGGGAGGTCGGAACGAGACCAGCCTTTGACGGGAGCGGGAAGGGCCTGCAGGAGTTCCAGCGCCCGTGCTGCGGCGGAGCCCTGAGGGAAGCGGCAGAAGACGCTCTTGAAGATCGCCGCCGCCCCCGGAGCATCTCCCCCTTCCAGTCTGATCCGGCCCGAGAGCAGTTGAAACCGCTCCGGGGCGCTCAGCCGGCGGGCCCCACGCAGCTCGTCGAGTCGTGTCAAGACTGTGAGTCGCTGCCCCGCGGCCGACGCTGCCAGGGCCCAGGTTTCCAGGGCGTCCTCGCCAGGCGCGAAGCGCTCGAATCGCCGCGTCAGTGGATCGAGGATCCGTGCCGCCTCCGGGGCCCGGTTCAGGCGGAGAAGCAGCGAGCCCTCGAGGGCGGCGGCCTGAGGGGCCAGGGGGAATCCCGGCTGGTCCGCCGAGAGGAAGGGCTCGAGCGGACCGAGACGTTCCAGGTGGCGCAACGCCGGCTGGAGAAGCTGGAGGCGGGCGGACCAGTAGGCGGCGAGGAACTCCACACGCCGGTTCCAGAGCGGGTGCGTCCATCGACGCCTGACCCGGGCGAGCTCCGCAAGCCCCTGTTCGGACCTGCCGGCATCGAACTCCGTCAGAGCCGTCTCGAGCCCCGGAGGAGGGATCGTGTCGCTCTTCCAGCGGGAAGGGAGCGCGATCAGCAGCGCGAGAGCGGCGATGCCCCCCGCCGCAGCGAGGCCGGCCGCGAGCGGGAGAACGATGCGATGCCGCGGAGACATCTGTCTAATCTAGCTTCTCGAGGGCAATCGTATCAGCAGCCTCTGGAGGGTCTCATCATCGCTTGTCCTCAGGGTGCCGGGTCCGGCCTCTCCCGAGAAGCGAGGGTACCGAGAGGGAAAAGACCCGTGGGATCAGGGGAGCAGGTCGCTCTTGCCACCTGCGAGGACTCTGACCAACTCGATGCGCAGGTAGGAAGAGTCGGGGTCGACCCGGATCTCGCCGGCGAGAAGACGCGCGAAGCCGCAAGCGGCTTCCTGGCGGCCCGATCTGTTCCTCGGGCCCATGGCCTCTTGATTCACCGGGGCTTCGGGGTCACTCACTCATCTGGACTCAGGGTGGTGCCCCGACGGGTGGGATGAGGATCGCCGCGAGGGGACAATCCCATCGAGCCATCCCTCTCGCCGCATCCTGTCGAGGTCCGTGATGGCGGGCAGAAGCGCGGTCAACGAGGCGTTCCGCTCGACCGCTTTCATAAGGTCTTCTCGCGCCTCGGCAAATCGCTCCAGCTTCGCGAGAGCCATCGCACGATTGAGCAAGTAGGAGGCGCGCCTATCCGCCAGCTCGATGGCCCGGGCATAGCAATCCACGGCCTCTTCCCACTGTCCCAGCTCTTCGTAGACGTTTCCCAGGTTGTTCCAGGCCGCATGGGAGGAGGCGTCGAGCTCGATCGCCTTTTTGAAGCAATGGATGGCCTGCTCGTGCGCCCGGAGATCGGCATGGGCGTTTCCCAGGTTGTTCCAGACCTCGGGGTCGACCTCGTTGAGCGAGAGGGCTTTTTGGTAGCAATCCAACGCCTCCTGAGAAGCGGACAATTCCAGGAACGCGTTTCCCAGGTTGTACCAGACCTCGTAGTCTCCCGGATTCAGATTTGCCGCGGCCTGATAGCATTCGGCAGCCGAGGCGAAGTCCTCCATTCGCCCGTAGGTAAAGCCGAGGTTGTACCACACCCGGTAGGGATCGCTTGCCCCCTGAATCGCCTGCCGGTAGCAGCGGACGGCCTCTTCGTAGTTCCCCGCCTCCACCCAGGTATTGCCGGCATTGAACCAGACATCCGCGAAGCCAGGCTTCATCTCGAGGCACATCGAGTAGCAGCGGACAGCTTCTTCGAAGCGACCGAGATGGGTCATGACGTTTCCCAGGTTGTTCCAGGCCTCGCACAGCTCCGGTCGCAGCTCCACCGCCCTTCGGAAGGCTGCCTCCGCCTTCTGGTAGTCACCGCGCGCGTCGTAGAGGTTGCCGATATTGAACCAGCACTCGGCGGAGGTCCTATCGGCCGAGAGCGCCCTTTCGTAGTAACCGAGGGCCTCCTCGTAGTGGCCCCTGATCTCGGCAACGTTGGCCAAGCCGCTCCACGCCGCAGCAAACTGCGGCTCGATGTCGACAGCCTTTTTCCAAAGTTCCACCGCTTCGTCCATGCGGCCGGAGGAGAAGAGATCCAGGCCCCTGTCGAAAAGGACCAAGGAGTCGAGAGATTCACTCTTTTCCGAGCCCGATGGCTTCTGGACAGGGGGCACAGGGGCGCGGGAACCGAAGCTGAGGTGAGGCCGGCGCTTGGGCGTCCCGGCATGCCTTTCATCCATGCTGCTTCCCACCTGGCCGGAACGCTTGGTTCATCTCATGCCCCTCTGGAAAGGACACCCCGCCCTCCTCGATGGCTATAC
>QHYA01000267.1 GCA_003223995.1 Acidobacteriota bacterium
TGGCGTCGCCGGAGTGCGCAGGGCTGTCCGCGAGCAGGCCGCCGCGGGCGCGGACTGGATCAAGTTCTACGCCGACTACCGCCGGGTGAAGGGAGGATCAGCCACCCCCACCTTCTCAGAGGAAGAGGTCAACGCCATCGTCGATGAGGCTCGCAGCGCCGGGTTGCCCGTCTCCGCCCATGCCGTCACGAACGAGGGGATCCGCCGGGCCGTCCTGGCCGGCGTCAGGACGATCGAGCATGGATACGGAGCTACCAGCGAAGTCCTGTCGCTGATGCGCGAGCACGGGGTGGCGCTCTGCCCGACCCTCTCCGCCTCCGAGGCGATCGCGCGCTATGCCGGCTGGAAGGGTGGCAAGCCCGAACCACCTCAGGTCCTGGAAGCGAAGGAGATGTTCACCCGCGCGATGGCATCGGGAGTCATCATCGCCTGCGGAAGCGACGCCGGCGTGTTCCGTCACGGCGAGAACGCGCGGGAGATCGAGCTGATGGCGGCCTACGGCATGCCGGCTGCCGGCGCCCTCCGCGCTGCGACCTCCACCGCCGCGAGCGTCCTCGGCAAGGGAAACGACCTCGGCCGGCTCGCCGACGGTTACATCGCGGACATCATCGCGGTCCGGAGCGACCCGCTGCAGGATGTCTCCGCTCTCCGACAGCCTGTCCTGGTGATGAAGGAAGGACAGATCGTCCTCGACCGGCGCTGAGATCGGCTGGGCTCTTCGATCGTCCGGCCGGGGAACACTTACGAAGGCTTATCGCGTCGCGGGACCGGAGGGGGCGAGGGGCTCTTCTCGGCTGGCTGCTGCGGCGGCGGCAGCCTGCGGCCCGGCCTCCTCCTGCTCCCGGCAGCTCGAGGCTGCGCATGGGCGCAAGCCGGCCAGCTCGTTGACGACCGCTCCCTCCCGCACCCCCGGGCCGCGCACGATCAGAGCCCTCTCCTGTCATGGCCTTCTTCCTGCCGAGTGTGCTCAAGAAGGAAGGCCCGCCGCCAGGCGCTTCCAGGGGGAAGGTCGCCCGTGAGCAGCGGTGCCAGAGACCGTCCGTCGACACTCGGATTGATATCGATGCCAGCCAGCTCGGCGAAGGTCGGCGCCAGATCGATGTTGCCCGCCAGCTCGTTGACGACCGCTCCCTCCCGCACCCCCGGGCCGCGCACGATCAGAGGCACGCGAATGTCCTCCTCGTAGGGAGTCTGCTTGCCAGGAAGCAGCCGATGCTGGCCCAGATGGTATCCGTTGTCGGAAGTGAAGAAGATGTAGGTGTTGTCGAGCTTGCCTGCGGCCTGGAGCGACTCGAGCAAAGAGGCGATCAGGTCCTCCACAGCGAGCATCGATTGCAGCCGCCTCCGGTAGGCCTGGTCTATCCGTGCGATCTCATGCTCCGCGAGAGGCGGCTGCGAGCTCAGCCACGCGGGCTTGTCCAAGATGTCGGCTTCATCGAAGGAAGGCGAGTCACTCACGAAGAAGTTCGCGAAGGTCGTTCCGCGATCCGTCAGGAGAAGATTCAACTTCTGCAGCCGAGCGATGGATCGGCTGTCGAGATCATCCGTCAGGATGAGAACGATGTTGGGCCGTTGAGCCGGCGAGCCGGACGAGGGGGGCGACTGGGCCGCAACCGAGTGGATGTAGAGGGCGAGAACCCCCCATGCAGAGAGAGTCACCGCGACTCGCTTGATGCGAAACAGCCTCATTTCATCAGCTCCCCGTTGAGCCATGAGGGGCCGAGGATCCTCGGCCACTCATCCAGATGCCAACAAGAAACGTGCCTGAACTCAGGACGGCAGGAGAGCAAGAAGGAAAGCGACTCTGTAGGTGCGCTGCACGTTCGGGCCACGGGGAAGCCGAGTCAATGTGACACGGCGATCACTCGTTGCGGCTCGCGCAGGGCGGGGTCTATCCGATCAGATTGACGCACTCTTGGTTTGGATAGCGAGGTCCCTCCGCCGAAATCACCAGTGCCAGACCTGATCGAACCTCTGAAACAGGCTTGGTATCTGGGCCCGGCCGAGCTTCTCGACTCCAGGAAGCAGCTTTTCATCCGGAATGCCGCGTTCCCGGGCGTCCTCGGTCACGAGGAACACCTTGACTCCCTTCCTGACAAGGGCCTCGACATCCTTGTCGATCTCGGGTGGATGAGCCAGTGCCCCTTCGCCGAAGCGAAGGCCCGAAGCGTCCTGACCGCGAACGGCGTAGTTGACCGCGTTCGCGCGCAGCAGGACCGCCACATCCAGGCCGTTGTTCTTCAGCGCATGGTTCAGCCACAGGATCGTGTCGTCCTGCTCCTCCAATGTCCCTCTGTAGGCCGTCTCGACGATGCTCAGAACCTTTTTGCTCATATCCAAGCCCCCTATCTCTTGCCGCTGTCCGTCACTTCGTCGGTATGACGAGGGTCGCCTCGGTGGCCTGCACCCATTCGGCAAGCTCCTTTGGCCCTCCCCGCCGCGGTCCTTCGATCCAGTTGCCGGCTCCCCGCTCGTCCACGCACAGTCCGCAGTTGATCCATTCCAGCTTGGGGCTGCCCGATCCCATCCGGAAGAGAGCCGCCACCCAGTCCTTGGTCGTGGGATGCTGCTCCTGCTCCACCGTAGTGCCCTTGACCGGGTTCGGGTGCGGCTGCTGGTCCTTCATCGTCAAGTTGACGGCCCCCTCATAGGCGAAGACCTTCACGTTGTGCCCCTGCCGAAGCGCCGACTCGATGATCCGGAAGCCGGTCGTGGTCGTCTCCTTCTCGTAAGGGGGATCCATCAGAACAAGGGTCAGCGTCTTGGCCATGGCGTCATGCCCTCCCTTTGCTTCTCGCTTTGCCGCGCGCTCGCCTCGCGGGGGCGGCGGCCGCTGTCAGTGCCACAGCGCCTTCCGGCCGTCCTCCATGATGAGGGCGATCAGGGCGTCGATGCTCGCCGGGCGAACACCCTCCACGAGGG
Organism: Acidobacteriota bacterium; assembly: GCA_003223995.1. Taxonomy (GTDB): domain Bacteria; phylum Acidobacteriota; class Polarisedimenticolia; order QHYA01; family QHYA01; genus QHYA01. Next base: position 2,923 of record QHYA01000267.1, read on the forward strand.
CGTCGGCGTCTATTCCTCGCTCCCGCAACGCGAACTCGTCGGCCAGAACGGAGACGGACCGACCCAGCTCAGCCAGGCTGCCCTCCGCCGCGCAGCCCCTCCGCGCCGGAAGGACGCCATTCTGCGTCAGGAAGAACGCGACCTCGTTCCCCCCCTTCGCCAGGCCCGAGGCGAGATCACGGAAATTCTTGCAATCCGCGCTGTCGAACGGGTCGCGGCTCTCGATCAGAACGTACTTGCCCATCGGGCACCTCCCTCTCTGGAGCCTCACTCGGTCTATTGGACCCTTCTATTTACTCCTGCTCGAGAGCGATTTCAACTGCTTCGCGTCGGCCGCGTCGGCCGAGCGCAGATCTCCGGAGGCAGATGCTCTTCCTCGACACTTGGCGCGCCGAGCACCTCCGCGCGATCGCGCAGCGGAGGAAGCCGGAGGCTCAGCACGTCTCCATTGGATCGCCTGTTCACCGGGGCGATCACAGCATGGAAGTCTGAGGGATCGCGCCCTTTTCATGGGGAAGAAGCGGGAGAACCGACTGTCTTGCCCGAGAAAATAGGCCCCCGTATTATTGGCAGTGGCAAGGGGAACGTTTCATTCGATCTCCCAAGGGAGAACCACGAAACCCCCGAGGCGGGAGGGCAGGATGAGGGGGCAAGTCCACTACGCAAGCCTCTCACCGCCGACCGCATCGGCATGGCCGGCCCTCCGAGAGTCGCCTCCTTCGTCATCCCGCCCTGTCCGACTCCTTGACCAGGTCCGTGCGGCGATCAGGATGAGGCACTTCAGCCGAAGGACCGAGAGGGCCTACGTCGCCTGGATTCGTCGCTTCATCCTTTTCAATGGCAAACGCCACCCGCTTCAGATGGGAGAGATCGAGGTCACCAGGTTCCTCTCTTTTCTGGCAGTGAAGAACAACGTCAGTCCCTCAACACAGAACCAAGCGCTCTGCGCGCTCCTGTTTCTCTACAGGGAAGTGCTCGATCGCGAGATGGACTGGCTGGACGAGATCGTTCGGGCGAAACGGCCGCGGCGGCTTCCGGTCGTCATGTCACGCGAGGAAGTGGCCTCCGTCCTGCACAAAATGGACGGGGCAGGGAACAGCACCGCAGGGACATCGCGGCCGGTGGGGGCTGGGTTGCGCTGCCCGACGCACTGGCGAAGAAGTACCCGAACTCTTGGAGGGAATGGGGCTGGCAGTGGGTCTTTCCCGCCCGCCGAATGTACTGCGATCGCGAGAGCCGACAGCGACGCAGGCATCACCGTCACGAATCGGCCGTCCAGCGAGCCGTGAGGTTCGCCGTCAGGCTCTCCGGCATCGCCAAGCCGGCCTCCTGTCACACTTTCAGACATTCTTTTGCGACTCACCTGCTGGAAGACGGATACGATATCCGCACGGTCCAGGAGCTGCTGGGCCATAAGGACCTCAGCACGACAATGATCTACACTCATGTTCTTAACCGAGGCGGCAGGGGCGTCCGAAGCCCCGCCGACCGGCTCACCGGGATCTTGGGACCAGACCGGACTGCCTCCGCCCCGGAGGAGCCGCCTTCCTCGCAAGGTAACATGCGAGATAACCATTCGGATAACCCGCGCAGCGGGAAACGCGAATGAGTCTCCGTAAAGGTCGAGGTTTCGAAGAGGTTGAGATGGTATGTTTCCA
>QHYA01000268.1 GCA_003223995.1 Acidobacteriota bacterium
CCGAGCCCACCAGGAAGCCGAAGTCCTTGAGTCCCTTGTACTCGGTGACGCACATGGCGTAGAAGGTCCCCGCCGAGGTGATGGCCCCCGTGAAGACGCCAAAGGCGGTGGTCCCCATCATCAGGCGCAGCGCCTCCTCGAGGCTGCGCCCCGCCTGGCGCTCCTCCACGTACCGGGCATACATGACGATGGTGAAGTCGGTACCCAGTCCCATGAGCATGGCCCAGAATCCCGTGGTCGCAGAATTGATGTGCCCCAGGAACAGATAGGCCACTGCCAGGGTCAGGAACTGTCCCACCAGTAGAGGGACCGAGGAATAGAGGATGGCTCCGACGCGGCGGTAGCAGAAGGCGTAGAGCACGACGATGACCAGAAAGGAGAGCGTGCCGTTGCGGGTCATGTCCTGGCGGATCAGGTTGCTGTCCTCCATGGCGATGACATAGCCGCCGCCGTAGGAGACCTCCGGCAACCCCGAGCTCTTCGGGTCCTCTTTCAGCAGATCCTCGGAAGCCTTCCTCTGCGCCTTGCGGACCTGTTCCATCAGAGTCCTGGTGAAGTACACGTCCTGCGGGGGCTTCACCGGCTTGGCGATCAACAGCAGCGCTCCGCCATCGGGCGAGAGGTAATAGCCGCTCTCCAGGTCCACCTTCAGAGCGCCCTTGCTGCGCAGCACCTCCCTGAGGAGCAACGGGCTGATCCAGAAGGGGTCTTCCTGGAGGATCTTCTTGACCACGAAGGAGGATGGCCCCGAGAGCTGCTGGGCGTTCTCCTTCACGCGGCGGCGGATCCCCTCGTCGCTGAAGCGGGCCTCCAGTTCGGGAAGCTTGGCCGGCGGGAGGAACAAGAGCTCGTTCTTGCGGAAGAACTCAAAGAAGGGGCCCGAGGTGTCCAGCCGGTGCTCCACGTAGCGAATGTCGGGGATCCGCAGCAGCCTGGCCGCGAGCAGGTCGGCGTATTCCTGCAGGTCCTCGGCGGTCTGCCCCTTCTGCGCCTCCAGGACCACCAGGAGGTAGTCGAGGCCTCCAAAATCATTGAGGGCGTTGCGAAAGGTGTTGATGGGACGATTCTCCCGGGGGAGCAGGGCGAGGATGTCGCCGTCGAGGGTCAGCTTGCTGCCCAGGAAGATCGAAATGGCCACCAGGAAGAGGGTCCAGAGGAACACGCGGCGGTGATGGGTCCTGGCAAACTCCTCGATGCGCAGGAATAGCCCCTGCTTGACCGAACCCTTCACCCGGAATCCTCCCGGCCTCGACGTCTCTCGAGGGGAATTCGCCGGCGCCGGCGGGAGCGACAAGCTGGCGGGGCGAAAGAGGCGGAGATTGTCCAGCAAAAGACTCGGCGGAGCAAGCGCCGGATTTTGCGGCGGAACCCCCGGTGGATGCCGGGCGGGGTTTCGGAATACTCTTAGGAGGGGCAGGGTTGGCCATGTTGTCAAACGTGCGAAACGACGGAACCGATTCGAAAGGAGAAGGCGTGATGATGGAGAAGCCCGCAGCGAGTGAGGTTCCCATCACTTCGCTTCTGGCGCGGCGCTGGAGTCCGCGGTCCGTGGACCGCCGGGAGGTGGAGCCGGGAAAGCTGCGTGTCCTGCTGGAAGCGGCGCGCTGGGCCCCCTCCTGCTTCAACGACCAGCCCTGGCACTATCTGATTTTCGACCACCGAGATACTGCCGCGCGGGAAGCGGCGAGATCCTGCCTGGTGGGAGGCAATGCCTGGGCCCTGCAGGCGCCGGTGCTCCTCCTTTCGGTGGCCCGGGAGAGCTTCGCCCATGACGGCAAGCCCAACCGGCACGGCCAGCACGATGTGGGGCTCGCCTCGGAGAATCTCGTGCTCCAAGCCACCGATCTGGGGCTCGTGGCGCACCAGATGGCGGGATTCGACGCGGCCAAGGCCCGGTCGCTCTTTCAGATCCCCGAGGGGTTCACACCCATGGCGATGATCGTCCTGGGATATCCGGGAAGGCTCGAAGACCTGCCGCCGGCCCTCCAGGAGCGGGAGAAGGCGCCGCGCGTCCGCAGGCCGCTAGAGGATTGGGCGTTCGCGGGAAAGTGGGGCAACCCTTTCCACCCGTGAGATGAGGGCCGGTCAGGCCGGCCCATGGACGGCGCCCTGGATCGACAGGCGCCTCGCCAGGGCCCGGTGCTCATCCCATATTTCGGCCGGCATCCGGTCGCCGAATTTTTCCAGGAATGGCTGCTGGCTCTCCAGCGCCCCGAGCCACTGTGCGGGATCCACCGAGAGCAGCTCGTCCACGGCGGCTCGGGAAAGGTTGAGCCCGTCCAGGTCCAGGCCGGAGGCGGGCGGCAGAAAGCCGATGGGAGTCTCCCGGGCTTCGCCCCGCTCATCGCACCTCTGGATAATCCACTGCAGCACCCGGAGGTTTTCCCCAAACCCCGGCCACAGGAATCTCCCGTCCTCTCCCCTGCGGAACCAGTTCACGCGAAAAATGCGGGGCGGCCGGGTCAGTCGGCGCCTCGCTCCCAGCCAGTGCCCGAAGTAGTCCGCCATGTTGTAGCCGCAGAAAGGGAGCATCGCGAACGGATCCCGGCGCACCACTCCGACTTGCCCGGTGGCGGCCGCGGTGGTCTCGGAGGAGAGGGTCGCCCCCAGGAATGTCCCGTGCTGCCAATTGAAGCTTTCGTAGACCAGCGGAATGACCGAGGCTCTTCGGGACCCGAAGAGTATGGCGCCGATCGGCACGCCCCGGGGGTTGTCCCACTCCGGCGAGTAGCTGGGGCATTGGTGGATGTCGAAAGTGAACCGGCTGTTCGGATGGGCGGCGGGGTGGGGGCTCGCCTGTGTCCAGGGTTCTCCCTTCCAGTCCAGGCACTCGGAGGGAGGATCTTCCAATCCTTCCCACCAGACGGTGCCGTCCTTCTTCAGCGCCACATTGGTGAAGAGGGTGTCCTTCCGCACCGCCGTCGCGGCGTTGGGATTGGACTTCATGCTGGTCCCCGGAGCGACCCCGAAGAAGCCGGCTTCGGGGTTGACGGCGTAAAGCCGTCCATCGGCTCCGGGCCGTAGCCAGGCGATGTCGTCTCCCACCGTACAGACCCGCCACCCCTTGAACCGTTCCGGCGGCACAAGCATGGCCAGGTTCGTCTTGCCGCAGGCGCTGGGGAATGCTCCGCAGAGGTAGGTGATCTTTCCGGCGGGATCCTCCACTCCCACGATGAGCATGTGCTCCGCCAGCCACCCCTGCTCCCGTCCCAGAACGCTGGCGAGGCGCAGCGCCAGGCATTTCTTGGAGAGCAGCGCGTCATGAGCCCCATATTCAGGACCACGTAGAGGGAGTCGGTGATCTGCACCCCTATTTTGCTGAACGGGGAGCCGGCGGGCCCCATGAGGAACGGGATCACATAGAGTGTCCGGCCACGCATGCAGCCGTCGAAGATGGCCCCCACCCGTCGGTAGGCCTCGCCCGGATCCAACCAGTTGTTGGTCGGTCCGGCGTCCTCCTTCCGGGCGCAGCAGATGAACGTGAGCCCCTCGGTGCGGGCCACATCGTTGGGGTGGCTGCGGTGCAGGGAGCACCCCGGAAAGGCGTGCGGATTGAGAGGCAGCAGCTCTCCGCAGGCGAGGGCCTCCGCGGTGAATCGCTCCCGCTCCTCGCGACTGCCGTCGCATTCGATGACGCTGTCAGGCTTGCAAAGCCGCGCGCACTCATCCACCCACTCGGCTAGCGTCCGATTGGTCTCCAACGTCCCTGCTCCCCCGTGAAAGCGCCCCCGAAGAAGGCACAAAACGGCCATAGTGAAATGCCGCTATTTTACTCCCATCCCTGCGCGAATGCGCCGTCGGGAGAGGGTTGGAGGGCGCGACCGCCGAGATGGAGGGGCGCTGCCTACGGAATGACGGCCCAAGGGGCGACGATTCTGGGGGATGTCTCGGAAACCCACCGGCGAGCCCCTGTTGCCGGGGCAGGACTTTCACCTGCTGGATCAACACGCCTCTAGTCACGGCGCCGGCCTTTTCGTGGGCCCGACCCTTTGTTTGAGGCTCGTGAGCATCTGCTCGATACGGGTACGGAGCTCTGGGTCTTGCACCTCGGGCAGCAGCTTTTCCAGGCTCACCGTGGCCCCAGCATAATCCTGTGCGTTTGCCCGTTTCACGGCCTGGTTGAAAACATCGATCTGGGCTGGAAGATTGACCTGCGCGCGCGTCTGCGCTATCGCCTCCTCGAGGCGCTTCCGGCTCTCGGGATCGGTAGTGTCTTTCAGGGACTTTTCGAGCGTCTCGATGTACGACCGCTTGCGTTGCTCGAAGAGGGCTTCGTCCGGAGGAACTGCCGAAGTTTTCCCGGGATTGTCCTCAGTCGATTCTGCGTCCTTAGGCCTGTGGACACTGTCATAGGCTTCCAGCCCCAGCCTCGCCCATCGGATCGCCCCCTCGTCTTTGTGGGGAGCGATGACCTTGTCGAAGAGTGCCTGGGCCGCGCTGCGATTCTCCGACTTCATATATAGATAGAAGAGATTCATGGTGACATCGAGCCGGGACGGGAGGAGTTGCCTTGCCTTCTCGAGCGCTTCTATCCCCGCCTTCAGGTCGCCCCCAGGCAGATCGGCGAGGTTTCCCAGCTCCGCATAGGCCTCTGCGAACGTGGGACGAAGCTTGATGGCCCGGTTGAGAAGCTCTCGGGCGCGACGGCAGGTTTCTTCCGGGATCTCGGGTCCACTCTCTCCGACGGTACGCTCGCCTTCCTTGCGCCGGAGGACCGCCCGCGCGTTCCAGTCGCAGCGCCTCTCGGAGATGGGCTTCGGCATCCGGGAGCCGCTCCTCTTGGAGGTGAAAGAGCAATTCCCCGAGCCGGGCCAGCGACTCCCCGCGGCTCATGGATCTGACCTTGGCCCTATCGTCCACCCGGAACTTGTCGGTAAATGTGATCTGAGAGTAGTTGAACCGCCCACGGGACACGTACCCTTGAAGTTCCTTTTCCAGGGTCTCCAAGGGGATGTGAAAGGCGGCCTGAATCGATGCCTCCACCGGGAGCCCCTGGATGATTCCATCGAGGAACTTCCCGGCCTGGCCGCGGCGGTCGGGGCCGTTGGCAAGAAGGTAGTGCACCAGCGCCCAGGACTGAGCGTAGAAGGTACCGCCGCGGGTTACCTCCGTGTAGAAATCAGGATTGTAGTCTTGTTCGAGGAGCAGCTTGAGTGGAATGAGACTGTGGAAGGAGAGCCACTGCACGTGTCCCGCAACGGGCCTGCCGATGGAGGCTTGCCTTTCGTCGCCGACGAAGGTGCTGTAATACTCGGCCAGCCCTTCGTTGAACCATGCGGGGACCACGGAGAGATTGTTGTTAATAAACTGATGCGTGAACTCGTGGTAGATGGTGGGACGAGGATCCTCATTCCAGATGGCCGTCATGGTGATATAGTTGGCATCCCACCCCGCGTGAAACATCCCGGAAACCTCCGCGAGCTTTCCGCCCACTCTGAGGTTGTAGGAATTGAAGCTTTCTTTGTTCCTAAAAATGAAGATAAGATTGGGCTGCGGAGAGTCGATTTGCAGGTTCGACTGGAAGGCTGAGAGTACCGCCCGGAAACGCTCGAGGCTCTTGCCCAGATCCAGAGCGCGTTTTTCAGGGGCGTTGGAAAAGATTGTGAAGTGGGCCGTCTCGATCTGAATCCAGTCATCCTTTTCCGGGGGAAGCGATGCTTCCGCCCCGGCGGCAGCATTCGCTTGCCGCCATGCCGGGATTGCCAGGAGAAGCGCGGAGAAGAGGACGGTTGAGCAAGCGCGGGTCATTGCTATTCCAGACAACGG
>QHYA01000197.1 GCA_003223995.1 Acidobacteriota bacterium
CGCCCGACGAGCCGACGCCGTACACGGCGCCCATGTCCTCGCGCAGCACCTCCCGGAGGCGGATGCGCAGCGCGCTGCCAAGCGACGACATCATGTGCGCAGCCTCGCGGGTCCATTTCGCCGGCCCGGTGAACGTCATGCGGACCTGGCTCTTCGGCTCGATCCCCTTCTTCACCTCGATGTTGACGACACCTCGGGGAGACCGCACGCCGACGTCCTTCCAGGTCTCCTTGCGCCCCTTCGACGGGAGACCGCCAAGGTAGCTCAGCACGAACGGGCGGATGTCGTCGAGCTTGAACGCACCGACGATCCCGAAGGTGAAGTTGCCCGCGTCGCCGAAGCGCTCGCGCCAGACAGCCTTCGCGGCCTCGAGGTCGATCTCGTCGAGCATCTCGACGCTTGTCGGACGCCGGCGGAAGTGGCCCTGGGCCAGCGTGACCTGCATCTTGTCGCTGAAGACGGTCTCCGGACGCGCCAGCCGATTCTCGAGTGAGGCCCTCGTCCGCGCTTTCCACGCAACGAATGCCTTCTCGTCCGCGCGCGGCGCGGTGAAAGTCAGGTACACGAGCTGGAACATCGTCTCGAGATCCTGCGGTGAGGCGCCGCCGCGCACGCTTTCCTCGAGCTCGCCGACGTACCCATACGCCCGCGCGATCTTGCCGGTGAGCGCCTTCCCGAGCTCGATTTTGTCGAACTGGCCCAGCCCGCCTTCCGGCAGCACCTGCCCGGCCCATCTGGCTGAAACGTAACGGTCGTCCGGCACGAGCGAGCTCCCGCCGGGGCTGAACCCGCCCAGTACCACCTCGTCGTTCTTGAAGTCCGTCGACTTGAGGAGGACCACAACGCCGTTCGAGAGCTTCCAGCGCGTGACGCCCAGCTCGGGGATGGTCGTCTCCTCGACGATCGTCGCCGGCTGCGGGGGGTTGGGGACGAGCGGTTCCTGCCGGACGCGGTCGACCCACGGCTCGAGGGTCCGGCCCTCGACCCCATTGAAGATTTCGGAAAGTTGCGCATCGGTCGGGAGCAGCTTGGCAGCCTTCTCCGGACCATTGACGAGGATCACGCGGTTCTGCCCGGCGATCCATTCCGACGCGAGGTGGTTCAGCTCGTCGAGCGGGATCGTCGGCAGAAAGCGCTGGGCGAGGCCGTACTCGAGCTCGATCCCCGGCACCGGCTCGCCTTGGAGGAACGCCCCGGAGATCCCGTGGATGAGGCGGTCCGATTCTTCCTTCTCCCGCTCCCGGTACGCGCTCTCGTAGTAGCGCAGCACTTCCTTCTTTGCCCGCTCGAGTTCCGATGCGTTGAATCCGTGCTTGTTCACGCGCGCCAGCTCGACGAGCAGCGTATCGAGTCCCCGCGCGAGTCCGGCCTCCTGGACCACGGCACTCTGGAAGACGACATCGCGCGTTCTTACGAATGAGGCCGAGCGCGAGAACGCGTAGAGGAACGGCGGGTCGGGGTGCTGGCGCAGTTCGGAAAGGCGATCGCTGACCATCGAGTGGTAGGTGGTGCAAGCGGGTTCTTGAGCGATGCGAACCGGGTTTTGATCGACCTCTCCACGTTGACCGGATCGATGTCGCCGACGACGATCACCGCCATCAGGTCGGGCCGGTACCAGTTGCTGTAGAAGCGCCGGATCGTGTCGTGAGGTGCGGTCTCGAGGATCTCCTTCTTGCCGATCGTCAGGCGTTCGGCGTAGCGAGAGCCTTTGAACAGGATGGGAAACTGCTTGTCCCGCATCCGAGCCTCGGCGCCACGGCCGAGGCGCCATTCCTCGACGACGACACCACGCTCCTTGTCGATGTCCTCGTCGTCGAACGACACGTTGCGGGCCCAGTCGTAGAGGATCGCGAGCGCCTTTTCGACGAGGGCCGCGTCGTCAGTCGGCACCTTGAGCATGTAGACGGTCTCGTCGAAGTTCGTGAACGCGTTGACATCCGGGCCGAACTTCATCCCGATCCGTTCCATGAAGTTGATGATCTCGAGTTTCTTGAAGTTCTTGGTGCCTCGAAACGCCATGTGCTCGACGAAGTGGGCGAGGCCCTGCTGGTCGTCGTCCTCGAGGGTCGAGCCGGCATTGACGGCCAACCAGATCTCGGCTCGCTTCTCCGGGCGCACGTTACGCCGGACGAACCAGGTCAGGCCGTTGTCGAGCCGGCCGGTTCGGATCGCGGGATCGAGCGGGAGCTTGGCCGACTCCGCGATCGTCGCGGCGAGCTGCGAGGCAATGGCGGGGCCGGGGGCGGGCGCCGGCGCGGCGGCCGGAGCCGCCTGCGGGGCAGGTCTGGCATGTTGGTCCGTGGCGAGGGCGCAGCCAAAGAAGAGGACGCAGAGCAGCAGGACACAGCTGACGACCTTGTCAAGGATTCGGCACATTGTTCGCTCCGTTCCCGTTCTGATGGGCGCGCCTGGAGGTGCGCCATTCGGCCTGCGCGGCAGCACCTCGCAGCCCCAAGCTGCATCCACCTACGTCGATCGCATCAAGCCGCTCAACGAGGGAGGGGCGGGACCACCCCTCGAATATGCATATCCGAACTCCTCCGTCAAGAGGAGCCTTGATCTCGTTCTGAGCGCGGTGCCCGGGCCAGGTAGCGATGCCCCATGCCCCACTCATCGTGCTTCTCAAGGATCATGCAGTGACTGGCACGCTTTGCAACGAAAGGCTGCGCGGCCCTTCGGGGACCGCGAGTCGGTGGATCGGAGCCGAGCGCGAGCGTTACTACTGAGCCCCGGCCTCGGCTTCCTTGGTCGCCTTGGTGTGAGCGTCCACCTGCTTCTGCATGTCCTGAAGGTGGGAACGGATCGGGTTGGTGGCGGGTGCGATGGGGCGGGTCAGCTCGGAGTTGCTGACGTCGAGTCCCGCCGGGGCCGGGGGCTTCTTCTGGTCAGACACCGCCTCCAGGGCCTCTCGGCTCTGGGTGTCAGCCGCGGGTGTGCCTATGGCTACACCCGCGACCTTCTGCCAGTTCTTCGCGGCGAGGATGAACACGATCAGCCCGGCAATCAGAAGGACGATGAATCCGAAGCCGCCACCTCGTTGTCTCATGCTGGCAATTTGGGCCTCGGACCCTCCGACGGCAAGTCTTTTTTGCCTGAGCCGCGCTCGCCATGAACGACGAGCCGGTTTCATGGATTGACATGGGCTCTCACTCTTCGACGCGTGGTTTCGGCCTGTCCGTGCCGGGCAGAGCCCGAGCCAGCGGCATCGCGCGAGCCACGAGCTGGCGGAACTCGGCGCGGTAGCCTCCGGGATCGAGCTCGGCGCCTTCGGAAGAGAGCCGCGAGACGAGATCGAGCGTGGTCTCGCCCTTGTGGGGGGAGTCCCTCAGGATCATCCCGAACATGGCGACGGCGCTTGCGAACTTGAAATCCGCCGAGGCCGCGCCGGAGGGGAGGCCGCGATCGAACGCGGGAAACTCCAGGAGGCGGCTCTGCTTTCCCTCCGGCTCCTTGTATCGCAGCTTGACGGTGAGCGTCTCCCCGGCGCGCGCGGCTTCCGCGAGGGTTGCTGGAGTCTGGTACTTGAGGGGATCCACGGAGGGCGCTCGATCCTCCATGCCGGCCGGCACGAGCTCGTAGAGAGCGGTGACCGTATGGCCGGAGCCGATCTCGCCAGCGTCCTTCGTGTCGTCGTTGAAGTGCTCCTTGGGCAGAACGCGGTTCTCGTAGCCGATCAGCCTGTAGGTCCCCACTAGAACGGGGTTGAATTCCACCTGGACCTTGACGTCTTTCGCCACGGTGATGAGAGTTCCGCCCATCTGCTCGACGAGGACCCTGCGGGCTTCGCCCAGGCTGTCGATGTAGGCGTAGTTGCCGTTTCCTTTGTCCGCGAGCGTCTCGAGCATGTCGTCCTTGAGGTTGCCCATGCCGAAGCCGAGAGTCGTCAGGAAGATCCCCTCGTCAGCGTCCCGCTTGATGATGCGGAGCAGCTCACCCCGATCGGTGACGCCGACGTTGAAGTCGCCGTCGGTGGCCAGGATGACGCGGTTGACTCCTCCGGAAATGAAGTTCTCCTTCGCGATCCGATAGGCCAGTTCCAGTCCCTCTGCTCCATTGGTGCTGCCTCCCGCCTGGAGCCGGTCCAGGGCGGCGATGATCTGGCTCTTGTCGTCCCCCGATGTGGGGGGAAGCACGAGGCCGGAAGCCCCCGCGTAAACGACGATGGCAATCCGGTCCCTGCCGTCGAGCTCCTGGACGAGCTGCTTGAGCGCCGCCGTGGCAAGCGGGAGCTTGTCGGGCTCAGCCATCGAGCCGGAGACGTCGATCAGGAAGACGAGGTTGCTGCCGCGGGGTGGCCGGCGGATCTCCTCGGCCTTCAGACCGATCCGCGCCAGCCGGTGTCTCGGGTTCCACGGGCAGCCGGCGATCTCCACGCTGACGGCGAAGGGGGCTTCCCCCGCGGGAGACGCATAGTCGTACGGGAAGTAGTTGACAAGCTCCTCGATCCGGACAGCGGCCGCGGGAGGGAGCCGGCCCGCGTTGAGAAAGCGACGGACATTGGCGTAGGAGGCCGTGTCCACATCGATGGAAAACGTGGAGAGGGGGTTGCTCATCACCGCCAGGAAATCGTTCTCCTGCATCAGGCCGTAGGATTCGGTGTTGAAGCCGCCCGACCCCTCGATCGCGTCGGGTGTGATATTGGACATGAAGGTGCCGCCGGGCCCTTGCATGTAACCGAGCGATTGGAGCTTCTGTAGGTCCAGGCTTCCATTCGCTGTCCCTTTGAAGTCTCTCGCCCGCGCGACACTGACGAGCGGCGCTTCCCCAGCGACACCACTCACGGCGCCGCCGACAACGCCGACCTCCGTCCTTGTTCTGTAATTGCCGATCGACGCCATTGACGCTGGCTTCGCAAGACCGCCCATCCGGTCGGTCCGCTCGAGCAGAAACGAGTAGGACGGAAATCCGATGCCGATGCCCGGTCCACCTGCCGTGAAGCGGAAAACAGCTCGATGATCGGCTGATCGTTTTTCTCCTCTGTGTCCATCAGTTTTCACCATCCTCCGCGAGCATCCGTCGCACAGCCGCCTTGCCCCTCTCGTAATGCACCCGCGCGCTGCCCACGGAGATGCCGAGAACCCCCGCCGCTTCCTCGATTGTCAGCTCCTGGTAGAAGACAAGGTGAAGGAGCTCGCGCTGGCGGGGCGAAAGCCTCAGGAGCATCCGCCGGAGGCGATCCTGCTGCTCCGCCTGCGCGGAGAGCCCCTCCGGCGTCGGAAGAGGGCTGGAGTCCGGCTGCCGGTGATTCCACCTCGCGAGCGAGAGGCCCCGGACGATCCGGAACCTGCGCCGCTCGGCCGCCGTCCTGCGAACAATGCCGAACAGCCAGGTCCGCAGGCTCGAATGGCCGTTGAACCGGGCGCGCCCTTCGAGGATCTTGAGATAGGACGTCTGAAGCACCTCTTCGGCCTCCTCCCGATCGAACCGGCAGCATGTCAGCGCCCAGCCGAGGCTGACGGGGTGAAGCTCGGCGAGCGCTCGTTCCGCCTCCTCGCGGTTCGGTCCGTCGTCCTCAGCCATCCGCCGCTCCCATGGCATTCCTCGCCGGATGAGTGCCTCCACGCCTCTTACCATATGACGCGCGTCCGTTCCGCCGCGCCACGGCCGAGGGAATAGTCGTGCTGCGGAGGCTCGGCGGGACTGAATCCCACGGAATTGCTTGGCTCGAGGTGTGAGAATCTCTCCAGCCACGGCGGCGCAGGCTTTGATGGCATGAGCCGCGGAGACGCAGATTCTCACTGAAGGCAACCAGATCGTCGGGGATCGGGGGTGCGAGTCTGACAGGATCCTGCCGGGAGTAATGCCAGTCTCTTGGCCTGGGGGGGGTCGAGGAGAGAACGGCTCGGCCCGCCGCGACCAGCCGGTCGTTAGCCTCCTCCTGGACCCACGATGGGCCGCCTCTGCGGCCGCTTCCTTCGCTTCGTCCGCGCGCGGCTCGGTGGGCCCAGCTCTTTGTCAAGCCGGGACCTGCCCCTCGCACCCGCACCCAGGACCGGGTAGCCGGGCAACTCTTCTCGCAACACACGACGCAACGTGTCCTCGAGGGGCTCTCTCCGCTGAGAGACGTACTCCTTCAGGGCGGAGTTGATAAGTGTCTGGTAACTGCCCCCGCCAGCAGCATGAACCTGCCCTCGGAACCACGCCAGGATGTCATAATCCAGACGGATCGTGATGCGAATCCCACACCAGTAGGATTATATGCACAAATGTGCATCACGTCAGCCGTGTTGCTTCCCTTCTAACCCGCGTTCACCGTCGCACCGCCGTCATGGATGACGACTCGCCAAGGTCACGCTTCTCCATGAAGAACCTCGTGTGACCAGCGGGAAAGTCCTCGAGTGTGCCGAAGACGTGATAGCCAAGCTTGGCGTAGAACCGAGGCGCTTGAAAGTCGAAGGTATCCACCCACGCGTGCCGGCAGCCTCGCTTCAGGCCCTCGTGTTCAGCGGCCGCCATCAGCTTCTTGCCAAGGCCCTTGCCCCGGTGCTCCTCCGAAACCCACAGGAGCTTGATCTCGAGCCAACCCCAAACGGTGGCCCCTCGAACCCCGCCCACCACACGCCCTGTGCCGTCACGGACGAATATGGTCAGGGGCTGGGCACTCCTGGGTTCGCTTCGGGCTTCGCCGTGGTCGATCAGTCCACGCTCGACAACGCCCAGATCGTCCGGCGTCGGATCGCTTTCGATTTCGATCGCGAACTCGGACATGATGGCCTCCTTCTCGTTTCTGGTCGAGCGAACCGATCCGCTACGGGGGGTCCTCGAGCTCAGGACGCATGGCGGCCATCCCGGGGGGCGAGACCGGAGGCTCCACAACCAGCCCGGCGGGCGGGACCGGATGCTCCATTGTCAGGTCTGCCGGCGACACGCCAGGCTGCTCCAAGGGCATCTCGGCGCTGCTGGCGGGCAGAGCGGCACGCAGCCAGATCACGAAAGTCGCCGAGCTGATGAGGCCGACGAGGAGAAGTCCGATCACGAGGCCATGCAGGCCGGGGAAGCCGAGAGCTTGCGCCGTCCGGATTCCGAGCCATGAGACCGGCGCCGTGAGGACGACATAACGCAGCGTCGCCATCAGCAGGCCAGGCTTTCCACGCTGCATCGCTTCGAAGACCGGCCGGCAAAGCAGAAAGGGGGCTCCGACCAGGCAGACCAGAGGCACGAGTCTGAGGATGAAGCTCGCGTACTCGCCGGTCAGAGGTGCTTCCGAGAGCGCGCGTGCCAGCCACGGCGATATCACGAGCATCACGGGGCCCACGATCAGCAGCGAGTAGATCGCGGAAGCGAGGCGCGCCTCTCGCAAACCGCGCCGGACGCCGGCGAGATCTCCCTCGCCGAAGCGTCGAGCCATGTACGGCAGCATCGCCACCGCCGTCGCGATGATCGGGTTGAACGCGAACAGCGCCACGCGATAGAAGATCGAGAACGCGGCGATCGCCTCCGTCTTGTGATCCAGGCGCGACAGCAGCGTGTTGACGATCGCCGTTTCTCCCGCCATGAGGACGAAGGTCAGAGAGGATGGAACCGCGAGATTCAGGATCGCCCCGTAGGGAGCGGGGTCGGTTCCGGGGACGTCGTGTGCTCCCGAGGCTCTTCTCCGTTCCTCGTGGCCGCGAGCCTTGACGAGAGCGTAAACGAGCCCGCCGATCCGGCCGACGACGGTCGAGAAGGCGATGCCGAACACGCCCCAGTGAAAAACGAAGGTGAAGATCGTGTTCAGGACGACGTTGATGACGTTCGACCAGATCCCCGCCCACATGGTCGAGCGCGTGTCGTGGTGCGCCTTGACGACGGAATCCGGAATCACGGACCAGAACGTCGTGAACGCCGAACCCGCGACGAGAGTCGCCCCGTAGATCCTGAAGTTTCTGAGGACATCGGAAGCGAGGTTGTGGTAAGGGGGGGCGAACCAGATCCAGGCGCCTATCAAGATGAAGACAGGGGAAAGCCACAAGACGAGCACCCAGCTCGCCCGAAGGTACTGGTCGATCTTTTCGCTCTGGCGCGACCCCATGGCACGCGACAGCGCGGAGGTCAAGCCCGTGGACAGCCCCACCCAGAGCGCGATCATGAAGTACTCGAAAGGGACCGTCAGACCGATGGAGGCCACAGCGGCATCGCCGATCGTCGCGGCGTAGATGGTGTCCACGAGAGTGAAGGCGGCGCGCATCCAGAAGGAGACGACAAGCGGGGTCGCCATGCGAAGGACGGAAGGGTAGGGAGAGGAGGCGAAGGCGGAGAGCGAGGAAGGCGATGGGAATGCAGGCGGCGTGGATGGTCTCTGTCCCGGTAGCTTCAACTGTCCTCCGAGAGAGGAGCGAGAAGCCGCAGCGCCCGGACCGCGTGTGGGTCCCGATCCGGGCGAGGCAAGGCGCGATTCTACATGGGGAAGCGAGCGCTCGCCTCGCCTCGTTCCATCGCGGTCCCTGACACGGCTGAGGAGCTCAGGATCGTGCTGGGGAGAGCGTCGCGGTGCTGCAAAGGGGTGTGAGATACTTCGATCGTTGTCATTTTCACCACCCAACAGAGCCCGCAGCGCTTCCGCTCGAGGCGGAGGCGCCGGATTTCGGAGGAATCAGCCATGCCAGTCAAGCCTATTCCCGACGGGTTTCACACCGTGACGCCCTACCTGGTCGTGCCGGGTGTTCCCCGGCTGATCGAGTTCCTGAAGCAGGCCTTCGATGCAAAGGAGATGCACCGGTCCACGCGGCCGGACGGGACCGTCATGCACGCCCAGGTCAGGATCGGCGACTCGGTCGTGATGATGGGGGAGGCAATGGGCGAGTTCGGGCCCATGCCCGCCATGATCTACCTGTACGTCACCGACGTGGATGCCGTTTACCAACGGGCGCTGCGGGCAGGGGGCGTCTCGATCATGGAGCCTACAGACATGTTCTACGGAGACCGCAATGGGGGCCTGAAGGACCCGTGTGGCAATCAGTGGTGGATCGCCACGCACATTGAGGATGTCTCGGAGGAGGAGCTGGCGAAGCGGGCGGAGGGTGCGATGAAGCAGCAGCGCCGGGGCTGAGACGCGGCCCTCGCCGAGCGAGGTGGTAGCCCATTCGGAAAGCGCTTCTGTTGGAGAGGAAGGGAGGTGACAGATCGATGCGTCAGTTTGCGCGAATCGCGGTCGTAATGCTTGCCGTCACCGTGCTCCTGGCAGGTGCGGGGCAGCTCTTCGCGGGCGGCCCGAGTAGTGGTTGCCCGACTCCGAAGCATGCCTGCAGATGCCCTGACATCGTTGCACCCGTGACATGCGATGGGGGTTGCACGTATGTCAACGGGTGCGTCGCGGGCTGTGCCGGCGCGAAGCACTGCGTTCCGAATCCTGCCTAGTCGCATTGATTGAAATAGGCTGCCTCTGTCCGTTCCGCCGGAGGCAGCCTCCCACACCATCCCCGGCCAAACAGGAGCGCGTCGGACCGAACATCTCGAGCCGTCGGGGCGCTCGTCGAGCCCCCCTTTGACGCTGACCGTATAACAACGAGCTCGCGGCGCTCCGCTGCCCTTGACGGGGGCTCCTTCAGGGGTTGAACTCTGTTCATGGCCGACGGTCGGGAACCTGCCAGGCTTGCCGGTGTCCATTCTTCCGGAGGCGAAGAGGAAGGGGGATCTGAGCGGGACGCCGCAGAAACGCTCGAAGCGATCCGCCGGGGAGATGCTGATGCCTTCGACCGGATGGCTCGCCAGGAGTCCCCGCGCCTCTACCGGTTCGCCCTGCACCTGACGGGGCGTCCAGAGGAGGCCGAGGATCTCGTTCAGGAGACGCTGGTGAGGGCCCTGACGTCGCTGCGACGGTTCGAGGGCCGGGCGGCGCTGTCGACCTACCTCATCCGGGCGCTGGGCAACCTCTGGAAGAATCGGCTGCGCGCCCGTTCGCGCTCTCGGTTCGTGGAGTGGTTTCGGGGGAACGCCCTCGATCCACCCGATCGCGCTCCCTCGGCGTTCGACCTGCTTTCCGCCGAGGACCGGGCGGAGCAAGTGAGGCGGGCCGTCGCGCGTCTCGACCCGCAGCGCAGGATCACCCTGCTGCTGCGCGAGTTGGAGGGGCTCTCCTACGAGGAGATCGCAACGATGACCGCGGTGCCGGTCGGTACAGTCCGGTCGCGTCTGGCGCGGGCGCGACAGGATCTCAGACAATGGCTCGGAGGCCCGCGTTGAGCGACGAGCGAAGCGAATCCATGCTGCAGGACTACCTCGATGGGCGGCTTTCCGAGATGGAAAGGGCCGCCTTCGAGGCGCGCGTCGCCGCGGAGCCCGAGCTCGCGCGGAAGGTTGAGTCCGCCAGGGCGCTCGGCCGGGCGCTGCGGGAGGCTCCCGCGGAGCTTCCTCACGGGTTCTACACCCGCGCTCGCGCGCGGTTCGAGAAGGCAGGGGCGTCGCGTGGAGGGCGCCGGAGCTTCAACCCCTTCTGGCCGGCCGCCGGACTGGCTGCGGCGACGCTCATTCTGGCTGCGATACTGCTCCCGGACTGGGTCCGCCATGGCGGCCCGCTCCAGCCCCCCTTCGAGGAGCGGGGCAGCGCTCCTGCCGGCCGGAAGGAGGCCGGTGAACGGGCGATGCCCGTCCCTCCCGCTCCGAGCCCCCAGGAGAAGGTCGCCGAGGGGTCGCGGGGGAAGGGAGCGGCTCGTGCCGACCAGCTTGCGCCTCCGCGTCTTCACGAGTCCGCCCAGGCACCGGGGCCGTCCGATCGAAGCAAGCGAACCCCTGAGGCCATGAAACGGCGAATCGAGGGGTCCCCCTCGCCCGAGGACAAGTCCATCGTGGAAATGTCGAAGCCTGTTCCGACCGCCCCCGAGGCGAAGCGGGAGGCCCCGACCCCTGAGGCGGAGCGGGCGGACGCGACCCCCGAGGCAAGACCGGCGCCGGCGGCCCCCGAGGCGGAGCGGGCAGGCGCGGCCCACGAGCGGAACCAGACCCAGGCGCTGGCGACCGCTCCCGAGAAGACCGAAAAGCTGCAAGTGCTCGGCAGGAACTACCAGTTTGTGCCGGGCCTCACGCTGGCGACCGCGCTGCCGGTCGGGTCTCTTGCCCCCGGCTCCGTCACCGTCGTTGCCGATCCAACGGACGAAACATGGAAACGCTTGCTGGGCTCTCCTTCGGGCAAGGATCTCTCCACCCTGGAACCGCGGTTTCCTCAGGAAAGGGTCGTCCTCGTCGGCCCTGGAGAGAGGCCATTCTCCTGCGCCGGTCCCGCCATCGACAAGGCTGACGGGCGAATCGTGATCACGCTGAAAGCTGTCGCAGCGGAGGAAGCCTCGGGGGGTTGCGCACTCGTCCTGACCGCCGGCCCCGAGCCGGTCGTCGTGCGGATCGCCCCCGCCCCGGGCCGCTGACCTCCGGCCCCCCGCTTCAATCCCGCGATCAGCGCTTCAAACTCCTTCTCACTCTCTCCGCCGCGGGCGGATGCTGACCGCTCTCCCGACACCCACACGAGATTCCTGGAACCAAACGGCGGCAGCGGTGTCTAGAGCCGCCGAGGAGGTGGCCGGATGCGCCGTCGAAGGGACCCCCGTCTCTACCAGATCTCCGTGCTGTCGCTGCTGCTTGCTTACGGGTTCTTCCGCCTGGGGTTCGATGTCATGGCGGCGCAGATCGCCGTCACGCTCGGCGCCGCGCTGGGAGCGCAGTACGCCTGCTCGCGGCTCTGGAGGCTGGCCGCCTTCGAACCGAAAAGCGCCCTGATATCGGGCTTGTCGCTCTGTCTGCTGTTGCGGACGAACCTTCTGACGGTGGCCACCGCGACGGCGGTCGCGGCCATCGCGAGCAAGTTCCTCATCCGATGGAACGGCAAGCATGTCTTCAATCCAACGAATGTCGGCCTGGCCGCCGCGATGCTCTCGACCGGGAAGGTTTGGGTCTCGCCGGGGCAATGGGGGAGCGTCGCGTTCGCCGCGTTTTTCTTCGCCTGCCTCGGCGGGCTCGTGGTCCACCGTGCCGCTCGAAGCGACGTCACCTACGCATTCCTTCTCTTCTACGTCAGCCTGGTCGCCGGCCGGTCCTTCTGGCTCGGCGAGCCGCTCGCCATCCCGGTGCATCGTCTGGAGAGCGGCGCCTTTCTCCTCTTCGCCTTCTTCATGATCTGGGATCCGAAGACCACCCCCGACTCGCGCGCCGGGCGGGTCCTGTTCGCTCTCCTGGTGGCGTTCGGGGGGTGGTACGTCCAGTACCGTCTGTTCCGGACCAACGGCCTGATCTGGTCGCTGGCCGCCTTCTCTCCGTTCGTCCCGGTCATCGACCGCTTTCTTCCCGCGGAGAGGTATCGCTGGTCCGGGGCCGGCCGGCTCTCCCGTTCTCCAACTGAGGATTCCTTGAAAGGAGCGTTCCATGAAACCCAAGCTGCTTGCATCCGCGTTTCTCGCCCTCCTGGCCCTGTCGACCCAGTCGGCGCTCGCCTTCTGCGGTTTCTACGTGGGCAAGGCGGACACGAAGCTCTTCAACAGGGCTTCGCAGGTGGTCCTCGTCCGTGACGCCGACCGGACCGTCCTGACGATGGCGAGCGACTTCCGCGGCGACGTGAAGGAGTTCGCGGTCGTGATCCCGGTGCCAACCTTTATCGAGCGCGACCAGATCCACGTCGCCGACAAGGCCCTGATCGACCACCTCGACGCCTATTCCGCTCCGCGGCTGGTCGAGTACTACGATCCCGATCCCTGCCAGGTGATCCTCGGAAGGAGCTACGGGAGACTCATGGGTGCGCCCGCCCAGGACAAGGCCGGGAGGCGGGAACTTGCGAAGAGCCTCGGAGTGACCGTCGAGGCGAGCTACACGGTGGGCGAATACGACATCCTCATCCTCTCCGCGAGGGAAAGCGACGGGCTGGAGACCTGGCTTCGGGAGAACGGCTACCGGATTCCCGCCGGGGCCTCGCGTGTTCTCGGGAGCTACCTGCGGCAGGGGATGAAGTTCTTCGTGGCGCGGGTCAACCTCGAGGAGAAGGCGCGGCTCGGCTTCTCCAACCTCCGGCCCCTGCAGGTCGCCTACGAGTCCCCGAAGTTCATGCTTCCGATCCGCCTCGGTATGGTCAACGCCGACGGACCGCAGGAGCTTTTCATTCATGCGCTGACCCCCAAGGGGCGGGTCGAGACGACCAACTACCGGACCGTGAAGCTCCCCTCGGACGCCGAGATCCCGCTCTACGTGCAGCAGCGCTTCGGCGACTTCTACAAGGCGATGTTCACCCGCCAGGTGGATCGCGAAGCGAAGGAAGCGGTCTTCCTGGAGTACGCCTGGAACATGAGTTGGTGCGACCCCTGCGCGGCGGATCCGCTCTCGCGCGAGGAGCTGGGACAGCTCGGCGTCTTCTGGCTCGAGGAGCGCGCGGCAACGCCCGCGCGGCAGAGGCCGCAGCAAGCCTTCCTCACGCGCCTACACCTCCGCTACGATGCGGCACACTTTCCCGAGGACCTGGTGTTCCAGGAAACCACCGACCAGAGCAACTTTCAGGCTCGTTACATCCTGCGCCATCCCTGGTCCGGCGACGCCTCGTGCCCTGCTGCGAGGCAGTACCGCGAGGACTTGCGGCGGCGCCAGGAGGAGCAGGCGCGGACGCTGGCGGATCTGACCGGGTGGGACCTCGCGGGGATCCGCGCGCGGATGGAGCTTCCCGGGGAGGCCTCCGACGTTCGGTCCGGATCGCGGAGATGGTGGGAGCGGCTCTGGAAGGATTGATCGGTTCCCCAACCGAGCCAGTCGGGAGCATGGCCGGCCCGGCACGGCTCGCTCGGGACAGGGCCGGGGATCGAGAATTCGACCGAGGGCCGTTGCTGCCAGGAAGCTCTTGTGCAGGCGCGCCGGCGCTGCCGAGGGTTTTCCTTGGTCCACCGGGCCTCGAACCGGCGCGCGGGCGCTCAGCGGGCGGGATCAAGGAGCAGGTAGTAGACTCCTCTTCCCTGAGGGCCTTCCCCGACCCAGGACAGGGCATAGAGGTTGTTGGTCTGGTCGGCGGCCACGGCGAGATCGTAGTCGGTCCGGATGCCGAACTCCGCGGAAAGGTTCCTCCGCGAGCCGATCGGGATCCCCGAGGAGTCATACTCTGCGAACACCCAGTCGCCGCAGCCGCCCGGTTGTGTGAAGACCCGATTCAAAACCCCCAGTCGCTGCCCAAGGCCAACGGCGTGAAGCGAGCGCCGGCCATTGCAGCGGTCGTGGCCTTCGTCCAGCGGGTCGGTCGAGAGAGCGATGGGCGGGGACAACTTGCCCAGGTGATCCCTCGTCCTGAGATAGATATCCCCCTGATCGCAGCCCTTGATGTACACGACCTCCTGCAGGCCGCCGGCGACCGTGATGGCGACCGGCTCCCAGCAACCCTCCGGAGGCTCGATCGAGACGACGTCGCCCCGAGGACGGCCGTTGTTGGCGAGCTCCCGCAGCCGCACCCCCGCCGAGAGATCCGACCAAGCCGTCGCGAAGCCGTCATTGAGCCGGGTGATGGGGGAATCGAGGATGAATGCGAAGATGATCTCGTCGTCGTTCGGGATCTTCTCGGCGATCAGGTTTCTGTCTCCTTTCGGCAGCCCCGAGGTGTCAATCAGCTGCGACCAATTGAACCAGGTGCCCTTCCATTCCGGATAGGTCACGACGAACGAAGAGCCCGATGCGGCGACGCTGAAGGGATAGATCTCCAGCGAGGTCACCACCGTGTTGATAGGACCGATCGGCTGGCCCGAAGCGTCCAGCCGCCGGTTTCGGACCTGATAGGCGTCCTCCTCGGCGAACAGGAGGAAACCGTCTTTCAGGGAGTGTATCTGCAGTCCCGCGTTGATCGTGAAGAATCCCAGGTCTACCTCGGCGTCCCGGTCGATGCGACGGCCAGCGAGGTCGAAGCGAGCGACCCGGACATCCGATTCCGGGTCCGAGCAATCATAGAGACAGGACCATGCGACGGCGTAGCCGTCCCCCGCGGCAGCCAAGGCGGCGTCGAGGGAGGCGAAGGGAGGACTCTCGACAAGAACGACCTGGTCGGCACTGGCGCAGGGAAGGACGAGCAGGATCGGCAGCAGGGGCGCGAAGAATTTCCGGATCATGGCTACCCCCCGATGAAGGTCTCTGACAGACGGACAGATCTATACTTCGGAACCGTGCCGGAGGCAAACGGTCCTCCACGAATCGCGGCCCCCTTCACGCCTCGAGCCGCTGGACGCCCGGAAAGGCGTCGTGCCCTCCGATACGGCGAGCGCTCACGGCCTTCCGGCGGCCGGCCGTCGCCTTTGGCCCCGGCCGGGCAGCCGCATTCGATAGCCTGCGGCCGATTCGGAGAGAGGTCGTTCGCGGAACGGATCCCTGATCTGCAATCCGGGAAACCTCGAGAAGTCGCGATCCGAGGTCCACAGCTCTCGCACGCCGTGTTCGAGGGCGAGGGCCGCGATATGGGCGTCGTGAGCGAGGTTGCCTGTGGCGCGTCCCTCGAGCACGGCGCGCCGCAGGTGCGCTGGATGGCTCGGCCCCTCCCCCAGAAGCGTGAGCGAAGGGGATTCGAGGAGCGAAGCCAGGTAGTCGAGCACGTTATCGAGATCCGTGGGTGGATCGAACACCCGAGGATGGGTGACGACCCTCAGGAACTCATAGATGCAGGGCCATGGAATGGCCCATGGCGCGTCGCCTTCCGCCAGCGTCGTCAGGAGCCGCCTCGCGTCGGCATGGCGCGCTGTCTCCGCTCGCTTCGCATACACCAGGATATTCGTATCGAGCGCGATCACTTCCGCCACCCGCGCCCTTCCATCGCTTCGAAGAGGGAGTCACGGCTGTCGAGATCGATCCCAGGGCGCAGCCGCCCGCGATCCGCCCGCCACCGCAGCCGATAGCCGCCGCGGGCATATTTTTCCTTCAGGTAACTCCGAAGCGCGTCCTCGACAATCTGGCGCAGGGGAACCTTCTCCTCCGCCGCCCTCTTCTTGGCCTGGACGAATAGCGGATCGCTGATCTCGATGGTTGTTCTCATACATAAAAGCATATTGTACGATACATGAAAATGCAAGACGCGCAGATGCGGGTTCGAGGGTCCCTCGTCGAGCTGGGGCCGGAGGGAACTACTGGGGAGGCAGCTCTTGATCAGGTCACTTCAAGAAGGGAGGAGGCAGTCGGGAAGGATCGAGATCCACGGTGAGCATCATCCGATTCTGCTCTTGATCGGGAGGGACACGTGTGAGAAAGCCCCAGGGGGCCGCCACGAGGCTTCTGCCTTGGAGGCGGCCGCCGAAAACTCTTCCGGGCGCGGCGGTCTTGACGACGAAGGCTCTCGCCCGGCGCGCTCCCTCGAGGAAGATCGACCGGTCGCGGAATTCCTTTTGCTCGAGTGTGTCGTCCGGCCGGAAGGGCGAGACGACGGGGGTGAAGAGGATCCTGGCACCGAGCGCCCCGGCTTCGTCGAAGCGGCCCGGCTGAAGAACGTCGGCACAGACCAGCGGGGCAATCCTCACGCCCCGGACCTCGACTACCACGGCACTCTGTCCCGGCGTGATGCCCTGTCGGATCTCGCTCAGGGTGGGGTGGCGCTTGTCATAGCGGGCGATCTCGTGGCCTCGGTCGAATACCGGGCATGTGTTGTAGAGCTTCCCTTCGCGCCGCTCGACGAGCGTTCCGCCGATGACCGCAGCGGCCGTGTCGAGGGAGAGGCTCGCGAGATACTCCAGGAACTCCGGTGCTCTCGACGCGAGATCGGCCTGGGTGCCCGGTTCCTGCGGAGCGAAGAAGTACTCGGGCAGGGCGACGAAGTCCGGTTGGGATTCGATGATGAGCCGTCTCTCATCCGGGAGGATTCCCGATCCGGCTTCGAATTGACAGAGCACCACGCGAACCATTCATGACGGATAATAAGGGAGACAACGGGGCAGGGAAAACAGGGCCGCATCGGAGAAACGCCAATCTCGGAGATGGGTGTTGGGAACGACTGAGATGGGTGGAGGAACGGGACGGCTTCTTCTGCTGTTCTCGGCTTTGCTTTCTCCGCTTCTAGTCCAGGCGCCGGTGCAGGCCACGACGGCTCTCCAGGGGCTGGCGGGATGGTCGGAAGGCCCCGTCCGTTATCTGCTGTCCCGATCCGAGGAGCAAGAGTTCCGCAAGTTGCCGGATGAGCCGGCCCGGGCCCTTTTCATCGTGCGGTTCTGGCACCGCTGGGATCCTACGCCCGGCACGCTGGAGAACGAGACGCGCCGCGAGTTCTGGAAGCGGGTGCTGGATGCGAACCGCCGCTTCAAGGAATCGGTCCGGCCGGGCTGGATGACCGAAAGGGGGCGGATCTTCATCCAGCTCGGCGAGCCGGATCAGGAGCAGGTGGACGAGAGAGGTGGGATCGCGACCCTTCCGGGACGCG
>QHYA01000269.1 GCA_003223995.1 Acidobacteriota bacterium
AGCAGAAGACGCTCGTAGGCGGAGATCGTCTCCTCCCGCGAGCGTGCCGGAGCCGGCGGCGTGAGGATCTCCTCGAAGGCAGGAGGGACGGGGTCTCCGGATATGGCGACATCGGTCTGCGGCGGGAAGGCCAGGGAGCTGAAAGGCGCGAAGACCGCCTTCCCCTCCTTCTCCACGTGAGAGGCATCGGAGGGAAGAGGGTCGATGAAGGAGAGGCTGCGAAGAAGCTCCGCGTGAAGGTCGAAGCGGCTGGCGCATTGTCTGAGGAAGGTGACTTCTTCGCCGATGGGAAGGGGCCAAAGGAGGTTGCGCTCGAAGTACTTCTTCAACCGGCTGTCGTCCGCGAGCCGGGCGAGGATCTCCGCGGCGAGCCGGTAGGCGCGCATTCCCAGCTCCTGCAAGGGAAGACCCCGGAACTCCGTCAGCCCCGTGATGCCGACATCGAACAGGCATTGGTTGCCGACGGCTCGCACCTCCTCGGGAAGCCGCCTCAGGCGCGGCAGGGGCTCTTCGCCGCCCTGCTGGAGTTGGGCGAGCATGGACCCCGGCAGGGCCCGCTCGACGTCCCCTCCGAGGATCGCGCTGAGCCGCTCGGAGGTGTAGACCCTCTCCAGCAGCAGGGACGAGTGGAGGATGACGTGAACGAGGTGCTGCAGCTCCTGCTCGTCCACGGGCGAATCCGATCGTACACGAGCGATCTCGCGCAACCGCTTCTCCAGCCAGCCGCGTGCCGTGGAGCCCGTGTCGAGTGCTTCCCAGGGGGTCATATTCTTGCAAGTTCCTCCCTGTTAAACAGATACACGACCTTGGCGGCGGCTGCAAATGGCTTCCGATGCATTTTCCCGCTTTTTTTGCCGGAAAGCCGCGCTGCGGCTTGACAGCCCCAGGGGGCAATCTTAAGATAGTTGGCAGTTGAGGGCTGTGAGTGCTAGCGGCGAGAAGGTCGTGCGCTCGTATCTTACACAAACAAATAACTTAAGGGAGGATAGCAATGAAGGTGAAGCCACTCTACGACCGCGTGCTGGTCAAGAGAGTCGAGGAGAAGGGAGAGGTCGTCAAAGGGGGCATCATCATCCCCGACACTGCCAAGGAGAAGCCGCAGGAGGGGACGGTGATCGCGGTTGGTTCAGGCAAGGTCGACGAGAACGGCAAGAGGATCCCCCTCGATGTCAAAGCCGGTGACCGAGTGCTGTTCGGCAAGTACGCCGGCACCGAGATCAAGATCGACGATGTGGATCACATCATTTTGAGGGAGGACGAGATCCTGGGCGTGGTCTCCTAGCACGGGAGGTCACCACCAGGCAGGGGCGCATCTGGAACCCATTCATCAGAACAATCATCTTCGGAGGAAAATCAATCCATGGCTGCTAAGGAAATCACCTACTCAGACGAGTGTCGCCAGCAGATACTCCGCGGCGTCAACAAGCTGGCCGATGCAGTGAAGGTCACGCTCGGCCCCAAAGGTCGCAACGTCGTCCTCGAGAAGAAGTTCGGCTCTCCGCTGTCCACGAAGGACGGGGTGACGGTCGCGAAGGAACTGGAGCTGAAGGATTCTCGCGAGAACGTCGGCGCCCAGCTCGTGCGCGAGGTCGCCTCCAAGACCTCCGATGTGGCCGGAGACGGGACGACGACCGCGACGGTCCTCTCGCAGGCGATCTTCAGGGAAGGGGTCAAGGCGGTGACAGCCGGCTCCAATCCGATGGACATCAAGCGGGGCATCGAGAAGGCGGTCGAGACCGCGATCGAGGAGATCAAGAAGCTGTCACAGCCGGTGAAGGGGAAGGCGATCGCCCAGGTCGGCACCATCTCCGCCAACAACGACGAAGGCATCGGGGAGATCATCGCCAAGGCGATGGAGAAGGTCGGAAAGGACGGCGTGATCACGGTCGAGGAGGCCAAGGCGATGGAGACCTCTCTCGAGGTCGTCGAGGGGATGCAGTTCGACCGAGGCTATCTCTCCCCCTACTTCATCACGGACCCTGAGCGGATGGAGTGCGTTCTCGAGGACACCTACCTGCTGATCCACGAGAAGAAGATCTCCAACATGAAGGACCTGCTCCCGATCCTGGAACAGATCGCCAAGCTGGGCAAGCCGCTGCTGATCATCGCGGAGGACGTGGAGGGCGAGGCTCTGGCGACCCTGGTGGTCAACAAGCTTCGAGGCACCCTCCACTGCGCCGCGGTGAAGGCCCCTGGCTTTGGAGACCGCCGCAAGGCGATGCTGGAGGATGTCGCCATCCTCACCGGCGGGCGCTGCATCACCGAGGACCTCGGCATCAAGCTCGAGAACATCCGGCTCGAGGATCTCGGCCGCTCCAAGAAGATCGTCATCGACAAGGACAACACGACGATCATCGAGGGGCGCGGGAAGACCTCCGAGATCGAGGGGCGGGTCAAGCAGATCCGCGCGCAGATCGAGGAGACCACCTCCGACTACGACCGCGAGAAGCTCCAGGAGCGGCTCGCCAAGCTGGTGGGCGGGGTGGCCGTGATCAAGGTCGGCGCCGCGACCGAGACCGAGATGAAGGAGAAGAAGGCTCGCGTCGAGGACGCCATGCACGCGACGAAGGCGGCCGTGGAAGAGGGGATCGTCCCCGGCGGCGGGGTGGCCTTGCTGCGTGCGATACCGGCTCTGGACAAGATCAAGGAGAAGAACGAGGACATCCAGATCGGCATCAACATCGTCAAGCGGGCCCTCGAGGAGCCGCTCCGGCAGATCGCCAACAACTCCGGCTACGAGGGATCGGTCGTCGTCAACGAGGTGAAGGGCTTCGAGAAGACCAAGGGCTTCGACGCCTACAACGAGAAGTACGTGGACATGTTCGAAGCCGGCATTATCGACCCGACCAAGGTCGTCCGCACCGCTCTCCAGAACGCCTCCTCCATCGCCGCTCTCATGCTCACCACCGAGGCGGTTATCACCGAGATAAAGGAGGAGGAGAAGAAGCCGGCGATGGGCGGACACGGCGGCATGGGAGACATGTACTAAGAATCTCCGGGAGGCTCTCCGGAGCCATAATCCCGTCTGACGTCTGGACCCGTCCGGCCTCCCGCCGGACGGGTCTTTGTTTGTCTGCCTGGCAGGGTGGAGGGCCGCGGAAGGCAGCTTCAGGCGCCCTGGACAGCGCCGGGGACGGCCTGCTCGCCTCCGCCGTCCCAGTCGACGACCGTGACCTGCTTGTGGATGTCCCAGGCGTCGTTGAAGTCATACATCGTGATGGCATCCCACGGGCAGACCCGTGCGCACAGTAGGTCGGAGCTCCCGCGCATCCCGTGCAGGCGTCCTGATCGATGACGGCCAGCCGTTTGGGCGGCTTGGGAAGAAACTTGTTCTTGTACCCTTCAGGAGAAGGCATGACGAAATGAATGTCTCATTTCGACAGCCTTCGCGCAAGCGCCTGGCGAAGAATGCGAAGGCCTCCTTTTGCGCCGGTGCGCGATCTCGGCATGGGATAATCCGCGAATCATGTGGGATTCCACCGAGAATCTGCTCGATTGGATGCGCCGGCGAAGGCTCACGCTCGCCCTGGCGGAGTCATGCACGGGAGGGCTGATCGCGGCCCGATTGACGGAAGTGCCTGGCGCCTCGGATGTCCTGTTGGGCGGGATCATCTGCTACAGCAACGACTCGAAGATCAGGATCCTCGGTGTCCCGGAGCAGATGCTGCGCCGGCACGGGGCCGTCAGCGAGGAGGTCGCCCGCGAGATGGCCCTGCGAGCCCGAGCCCTCTTCGCTGCCTCCTGCGGCCTTTCCGTGACCGGGATCGCGGGCCCCGGCGGAGCCACGCCCGGCAAGCCGGTCGGGCTCGTCTTCGTCGCGGCTTCAGCCGCCCCGCACGCCCAGGAAGAGGATCATGTGGTGGCGCGCCGACTCCTGCTCGGAGGCTCGCGAAGCGAGGTCCGCAACCGGTCCGCCGACGCCGCCCTTGCCCTCCTGGAGGAGTTGTTCGAGCATCCGCCGGGGGGCTGAAGCAAGATGACTGCGGCTCAAGGCGCGATCTCGCCCTCGAAACGCCGCATCTTCTCGATCTCCTGGTCCGTGAGAGGACGCTTGCGCCCCGCCTCGTAGTCATACATCACCTGCACCGAGCGAGCCTCTGCAACCAGCCGCTGAGAGGAGCGCTCGCGGATCAGGTAGGCGAAATCGAAGGAAGTCGTCCCCAGCCGGCAGACCCGAAGCGAGACCTCGAGCGTCTCTCCGACGAAGGCCGGAGAGCGGAAATCGATCTCCACACGCGCCAGGATCAGGCCGCAGCTCCTGTAGTCCGGAACCTGCATCACATCGCGCCAGTAGTTCTCCCGGGCG
>QHYA01000288.1 GCA_003223995.1 Acidobacteriota bacterium
CCCCAGCACCTTCCAGCGGGCCGGCCAGTCCACCCGCCAGGTCAGCTTGCCCCCGCCAGCCATGGGGACGGTCCCCGAGGAGCCGCACTGGCAGCGATACTTCACCGTCGCGCTCCGCTCCGAGAACCCGATGACCTCCGTGGTAGGAATGCGGTGGCAGTCGGGACAGAGAGGATCAAAGGGGGACCAATCCGGGTCGATCTGCTTGCCGGTGAGCTCGTGGAGAATCCGGGCAATGGTGTCCCTCCCCTTGAGCGCCGCCACGATCAAGGGGGTCATCCTTCCGCTCTTGTACATCTGGTCACCCCGGTGGACCACCACCTCGATACGCAGCTCCTTCAGGGTCTCCAGAAAAGGCAGCAGGAAGTGCTCGCCGTAATTGGGATGCTGGCCGCAGGGACAGGGGATCTCAGAGAGCGGGCGCCCCACCAGCGGGGCATAAACCTTTGGATCCAGGAAGGGGTAGACGCGTCGGAGGGGATCGAAGTTGTCCGCCACGTAGTGGAATCCCACGTCGGCTCCCCGTTCCTTGAGCGCGCGGTAGATCACGTCGGCGGTCATCACCTCCCGCAAGTTCCCGATGTGGATGGCGCCCGAGGGGGAGATGCCGGTGGAGATCTCTTGATGGCCGGGCAGAGCGAGAACCTTCTCCGCGATCTCGTCGGCCCAGTGGCGGTCCCGGACGATCGGTGGCATGGCTAGCTTCCGGTTCCATCGGGAGCGGCCACGACCTCGAACATCACCTTCACCTGATCCTGCACCTTCACGAACAGGAACCCCGGGACGGGAATGCCATAGTCGCTCATGCGCAGCGTGGTCTCACCGCTCACCAGCAGGTCGCCGCCACGGCGCACCGCTTTCACCGGAAAGACGATGTTCCGATCCACCCCGTGCAGGGAGAGGGTGCCGCTGACATTCATCTCCTGGGTCTCTCCTTCCCGCAAGCTGGGTGCGATGGCTTCCACCTTCGAGGAACGGAAGCCGATGAGCGGATGGCGCTCCGTTTCCAGATGGGATTCGCGCATCTTCCTGTCCCGGACTTTATTTCCAGTGTTCAAGGTGGCCGCCTGCACCTGCAAGGTCACCCGGGCATTCTTTGCCAAGTCTTCGGGATCAAAGACCACCTCGCCGGAAACCTGCTGAGTCACGCCATGGACCGTGTGACCCGTGGCCCGGGCATCGAACCGGACGCTGCTCCTTACGGGAAGAATCTTGAATTTGAGGGGGGCCTCGGTGGCCCGGGCACCCGCGGCTCCTGGGGCCGTGCAAAGAACCGCGAAGGCGACCCGCGCGCCGGCCCGCATCGCGGCCTTCCTCCGATCGGCGGGTCGAACGCTCATCCGCAAGGCCCGCAGGCCGCCGGTGAGTTCGCCGCCTTAGGCGCGGGTTGCAGGGCGCACTCCTTCGCCGAGCAAGTCCTGAATTTGCTGCCCTTTCGAGATCGGAAACGGCCCGAATCGTAACACAGGCCCGGCCCCCGTTCCACACGGAGAGGGGATCACTTGCTTCGATCTTTCGCGCGCATCGATGCGGCATCGAGCGTGGAGGAGTGCTCCGCCCGCGCCGTTCCTGGCGGCGCGGCTTCGGCCCCCCCGAACGCAGGGAGGCGGTAAAGTGTTGCAGGCTTGCCTCGCCTGGCACGAAGATAGTCCACGGCGAGCAGCGAGAGGAAGGGAAGGTATTCAATCCAACGGACCCACTCGTGTCCGTCCGCGCTTCCGCCTACCGGTCCCGGATCCAAATAG
Organism: Acidobacteriota bacterium; assembly: GCA_003223995.1. GTDB lineage: Bacteria > Acidobacteriota > Polarisedimenticolia > QHYA01 > QHYA01 > QHYA01. Next base: position 1,746 of record QHYA01000288.1, read on the forward strand.
CTCAGAGAGACGAGACCGGTGAAGAGAATCCAGGCGCGGCTGGGAATGAAAACGAGAAAGGGCACCAGCCACAGGGCGTACCAAGGATGAACGGTGGGCGAGAGGAGCAGGCCCGATCCCAGGAGGAGAAAGGCGCCGCGGATCGGGGCCACTCGTTTTTGGGCCAGCCGGAGCGCCAGGACCGCCAGCCCCACAACCACGGTGATGCGGGCCAGGTAGACGGGGTAAGCGTAACGGTAGAGAAGGTCGATCCATGGGGGAAATCCGCAGCGTTCCTGCAGCCAGGCAATCCCCGACTTGAGCCAAGGGGTGGGCTGCAGCCACTCCAGCAGGCCCAGCAGGATCCGGAACAGACTGTCGTTGTGCTGCCAGCGCTCGGCATATTGCCTCAGACCCGAGAAGAGAGCCCTCCCGGCGCCGAGGTAGGGAAGATAGGCGAGGCCGAGCACGACGAAGGGGATCGCCCAGAAGCGCCGGCGGACTCTCGTTGCCAGAACCGGGAACACCAAAACAGGCAGGAATTTCGCGCCGGCCGACAGCCCCAACGACACGGTTGACAGGGTCGCGCGTGCCATTATAATCAGATGGATTCCCAGGAGAAGGAAGAAGATCGCCAGGGCATCCACGTGCCCGTTTCCCGCCACTTCAGCGATCACCAGAGGGCACCACGCGTAGATCAGCATCCGACCTTCACTCAGTCCCGCCCTCCGGAGCATGACCCGGAGGAGCAGCAGAAGCGCCAGGTCGAAAGCGACCAGGCACGCCTTGAGGAGCGCGACCGAGCCACCCAGGCCCGCCACGGCGGCGAAGAAGCCTTGCGCCACCGGCGGATAGAGAGTGGGAAGATCGGGGTGGTTCACGCGGGCCCGGAGATCACCAGCGAGCGGTGCCAGGGTGGGATCGTCGGGGGCGAAGCGGTAAGGATTCAGCCCCCCGGCGACCTGGACGCGGCCGTCCCAGAGATAGCGATACAGGTCGTCGGAGTAGAAGGGCGGCAGGAAAACGAGGGTGAGCCGAAAGAGGACCGCCAGACCCAGAAGCGCCGCTCCCTCGCGATTCCCCAGCGGGCGACGACAGCCTTCCCGGAGCGCCCAGGCGTAGGGGAGGAAGAGCAGGCACTGAATCGTGACCCTGAGCCCGAGCGGCGTGGCCGGGAGACCCAGGGTCAGGTAGCCTGCCTCCATGAGGAGGCCCAGGACGATCAGTCTGCGGTGGGACCTATTCTCCTCGCCCGGCATGGGGCGAGGATAGCAGGCGCCATGAGCGAGGCGCAACGATGTGAGGGACGGGGATGACGCTCGGGGAGTGGAGCGTTCTGTCGGCCTACTTCGCCTGCATGGCCTTGCTGGCGGTGTATGGCTTGCACCGCCTCTGCCTGGTCGTGCTGCACCTGCGCCACCGCAGGCTGCCTCCCTTCACGATGCCCTCCCTGGAGGCCCTCCCCGCCCTGACCGTGCATCTGCCGGCGGAAGGCCGAGGAATATGGAGCGCGCGGCTTTCGGATCCATCACCTCCACCGCGCCACCCGGAGAGGTTTCAAAGCGGGGGCCCTCGAGGAGGGGCTGAGGATCGCCACGGGAGAATTCGTTGCCATCTTCGATGCCGACTTTCTTCCTCCGCCTGACTTTGCCCGTCGCGTTCTGCCGCATTTCGCCGATCCCACCCTGGGGATGGTGCAGGCCCGCTGGGGCCATCTCAACCGTGATTTCTCCTCCTTGACCCGGGTCCAATCCATCTTTCTGGATGGTCATTTCGTCGTCGAGCAGGCGGCGCGCAACCGCGCCGGCCGGTTCTTCAACTTCAACGGGACCGCCGGCATCTGGCGGCGGAAGTGCATCGAGTCCGCCGGCGGGTGGCAGCACGACACCCTCACGGAAGATCTGGACCTGTCCTACCGGGCCCAGATGGCCGGCTGGCGCTTTCTGTTTCTGCCCGACGTGGTGGCACCGGGCGAGCTCCCCGTGGAGATGAACGCCTTCAAGTCCCAGCAGCACCGCTGGGCCAAGGGTTCGATCCAGACCGGACTCAAGCTGCTCCCCTCCATTCTCCGCAGCCGCCTGCCTCTCGGGATCAAGACCGAAGCTTTTTTCCACCTCACCAGCAACCTGGCCTACCTGCTCATGGTGGCGGTTTCCCTCCTCTACTTTCCCGTCATGCGGATCCGGGAAAAGATGGAATGGCACCGGCTCCTGGCGCTGGACCTGCCCATCTTTCTTCTCGGCACCGGCTCGGTCCTCGCCTTCTACCTCCTCTCCCAGAAGGAGGTGCGGGGGAGCTGGAAGGGCACGCTGAGAGATCTCCCCTGCCTCATGGCGGTGGGAATGGGGCTGTGCGTGAATAACTCTCAGGCGGTGCTGGAGGCATTGCTGGGGAGGCGGACCG
>QHYA01000198.1 GCA_003223995.1 Acidobacteriota bacterium
TGGAGCCCCTGCGGCGGCGAAGGTCGGCGAAGCACCGATGCTCGCGACCGGAGCCTCATCCGATCCGATCGTTCTCGCCCCGGCTTCCACCGACTCGGGGCCCGAGTGGGGGATCAAGGCGATCAACGCGGACGACGTCTGGGCCACGTATGGCAAGCACGGCGAGGGGATCGTGGTGATGTCGGCCGACACGGGGGTCGAGTGGGACCATCCGGCGATCAAGGAGAAGTACCGCGGCTGGAACGGCTCCTCGGTGAGCCACGCCTACAATTGGCACGACGCCATCCAGAACCTCCCTGAGCCGCTCGACGACAATGACCACGGCACCCACACGACCGGGACGATGGTGGGCGACGATGGCATGGGGAACCAGGTGGGCGTGGCGCCGGGGGCGAAATGGATCGCCTGCCGAAACATGGATCATGGCAACGGACAGCCATCCACCTACATTGACTGCATGGAATGGGCGATGGCTCCCTACCCGACGGGCGGGGACCCGGCTCTCGACGGCCGGCCCGATCTCGCCCCCGACGCGATCAACAACTCCTGGGCCTGTCCTCCGTCGGAAGGCTGCAGCGCCAACACGCTGAAGACCGCCTTCGAGAACCTGCTGGCGGCCGGGATCCTTCCGGTCGCGGCGAACGGCAACAGCGGTCCCGCCTGCGCGACGACCAATGACCCTCCTGCCCTTTATGACTCCGCGTTCTCCGCTGGAGCGGTGGACATCACGATCACCATCGCCACTTTCTCCAGCCGCGGCCCGGTGACCGCGGACGGGTCGGGCAGGCGCAAGCCGGATGTCTCCGCGCCCGGAGTGGACGTCCGCTCATCGGTTCGCGGGGGAGGCTACGCGAACTTCAGCGGCACCTCGATGGCGAGCCCTCACGTGACCGGAGGGGCGGCCCTGCTGTGGTCCGTGAATCCGTTCTTCCGTCCCCTGCTGAGGATCACGGAGTGCCTTCTGGAGCACAGCGCCCAACACGTCAGGAACTACTGGCCCCAGACCTGCGGAGGGGACTCCCCCAACGCCCGGCCCAATAACATCTGGGGCTGGGGCCTGATCGACGTGCTCGGAGCGATCCAGTATGGTCCTGACAGCGATTCTGATTCCGTCGCCGACAAGTGCGACTGCGCGCCGCTCGACGGAGGCGCTTTCGACAGCCCCTCGGAGGTGACGGGAGTGCTCTTCGCCGCCGACCGGCAGACCCTTTCGTGGGATTCGCAGGGATCCACCGCCGGCTCCGGCACGAGCTACGACGTGGCCCGGGGACGGATCTCTCAGTTGAGAACCGACGGGAACTTCAGCCACGCCTCCTGCCTCGCCTCGAGCATCCCGGCGACGGCGGTCACGGACGCGGACGCCCCGCCGTCCGGAGACTCCTTCTACTATCTGTCCCGGGCCCGCAACACCTGCGGAATCGGCACCTACGGTTCCATGTCCGATGGGACGGTCCGCTCGATCACAGCCTGTCCATGAGCGGCCTGGTCCTTGCAGCCATGTCCCGTTCCGCTCTCACCTGCGTCGTTCTCTGCGGCCTGCTCCTCGGAATTGCGGCCTGGGTGCCGGCCCGCGGAACGGAATCTTCGGCCGCCCAAGGGAAGCCGGCAAAGGTCAAGCAGGCTGGCAGGACGGCAGGAGAGACGGCGGGAGAGGGGGCCAAGACGGGAGGAAGGACGGCTGCCGCGGCAGCGAAGACGGGGGGAAGCACTGCGGCGGAAGGTGTCAAGACCGCAGGCAGATCGGCTTTCGCCGCACTGAAGCTTGGAGGGAAGACAGCCGCTGAAGGGGTCAAGACCTTCGGGAAGGCCGTCGGCGGGCTCTTCACCGGCGGCGCGGAGAAAGCCAAGGCGGAGTGGCGCGCCGGCGCCGCGCGGACGAAGGCGGTCGCGAAATCCGGCGCCGCCTCGACATCCGCCGCGGCAAGGTCGGGGGCTTCTTCCACGGCAGCCGCCGCGCGATCCGGGGCGGCTTCCACCTCGGCGACCGCGAAGTCGGGGGCCTCGACCACTGCCGCCGCCGCGAAGAAGAAGGCCCCGGCCGCCTCGAAACAGCCGGCCCGGACCGGTGCCTCCCGGACGCAGGGGGCGGAGGGGCCTTAGGCTCTCAGAAACCCTTCACCTTGGCGGCCTTCCGGTAGAGCTGGAAGACCACGTGCCAGCCGAGAAGGATCACGACGAGGAAGACGAGCCAGGCGCACTGCTCGGGAATTCCCAGATTGCCGCCCGCGTAGAAGGTCGTGTGCTGCCCGATCATCGCCCAGAGCAGGGGGACCGACAGGTAGGTGTTGTGGCGCGACCGCATGCCCGCCATGGCGACGAGACCGGCGTCAGGGGCCGTTCCGCTCTTCACCGCGGTGATGATCTGCTTCTGGGCGGGCCAGATCCGGAACCAGACGTTGAACGCCATGATGGTCCCGAACAGGGCGCCGGTATGGATCAGAAAGCCGCGATAGCTGAAACCGCCGATCGACGGGCAGACCATTGCAAAGCTGATCACAGCGAGAATGATGAAGGCGATCGTGATAGCGACTTTCGGGTTCTTTGCGAGAGGGCTCTTGAAGAGAGCGTCGTAGGCAATGAAGGCGAGAAAGGCGACGAGGATCATGACGATGCTGCCTGCGGTGAAGCCGGCATCCGGATCTTTGAGCACCTGCTTTCCCATGTAGTAAACGATCCCGAGCAGCAGCACGCCCGTCGCCCAGGTCCACGCCGCTCCCCAGCGGAACCAGTACAGCGCGCGCGGCATCAGCTCCGGCACCACCTTCTTCCTCGTCTCGGCGTCCAGCGTTCCCGCGAAAGGGCCGTTGACGAAGTTGAAGAAGTAGAGGTGGCCGATCCAAACGATTCCTGCAAGAACATGGATCCAGCGAAAGATCGCTTCAAGGCCGGACGTGTAATCCATGCTTCCCTCCTTCGCTCATCACCAGCGCGGGGCGCTCGGCGAGCTGGCGCTGCTATGAAAGATGGCTCAAACAGGAACGAGGTCCGCAACCTTATAAGGGCGCCCCATCGCGCTGTCAACCCCGCGTATCGCGACACCCTGCTTCCCGCTGGTCGCAGACGCCTGGCCGGCGATGCTGATCCGGATTGCGCCGCCCGCGCACAATGACCTGACAGGAGGAGAGCGATGGCTTCCATCCACATCGAACAGCCGATCAAGGAATCCCCGGAAGACCTTTTGAAGCGCTTCGAGCAGGAGGTTCTGTCCCTGCCGAACCTCAAGGCGTTCGTGGACAGCTACGAGATCCAGGGGAACCGCGTCACTTTTGGCGGTTCCAAGGGGATCAGCGGCGCCGCCGAGGCCACCCCCGGAACGCTGATCGTCGACGTGACCCTTTCGGGAATGACGGCCCTGATGAAGCCCTTCATCGAAGGGAAGCTGAGGGAGGTCCTCTCGCGGCTGGGATAGCCTAGTGCCCCATCCCGCAAGCCGATCCATCGCCGCCGGCTCGGCCCCCCTCGGTGCGACACCGTATTTTCGGGAAGGAGCGCTCAGCGCGCGGAGCGCTGCAGGCTCATTTCCCTCAGTTTCTCCGCCAGCACCGGGAACCCTGTGGAAGCGGGGTCCAGCTCCGCGGCGGTTTCCGCGTGCGGTAGCGCTTCCGAGAACCGCCCCTGGGAGGCGAGGCAGATCGCCAGGTTGTAGTGAGACCAGGCCGAGGCCGGTCTCCCCTCGACCGCGCGGCGCAGGTGCGGCTCGGCGGAGGCGGGCTCCTTGGCCCTGAGGAAGTAGGTGCCGAGCCTCCAGGAATAATAGGGATCGAAGGGCCGCAGGCGGCAGGCCTGCTGCTGCTCCGAGGCTGCTGCGCGGAAGTCGCCCGAGGCGGCGAGGGCCTCGGCCAGGTTGAAGTGGGAATCGGCATGGTCCGGGCGCAGAGCCAGAAGCTGCCGGTACGCCGCGGCAGCTTCTGTGACTCGATGGAGATCGAACAGGCAAAAGGCGACGCGCCGCGAGGCGTAAGGGGCCGCATCGTCCTCGGGGTGCTCCGCCATGTATTTCCGGAACAGGGCGAGGGCCTCCTCGTTACGGCCGCCAAGCCTCTCGACGTCTCCGCGGTAGAGGTCGAGCCGGGCGGCCGAAGGGTCGATCGAGCGCGCGCGAGACTCGCATGCCTTCGCTTCTCTGAGCTGCCCGAGCCTTCGATGGGCGTCCGACAGCGCGACCTGCAGCGGGGCATCCTTAGGGCTCTGGCGGAACAGGGCGAGCAACGCCCGCAGGGCTTCCGCCGGACGGCCGGAGGCGAGGGCCGCGAGCGCCTTCATCCGGTCCTGCCTGCGCCGGCGCATCGCCGGGGAGCGGAATCTTTGTGGGTCCCGCAGGGCAAGGGAGATCTCGTCTCCGAGATGACGGTCCTCGTAGGGAAGGTAACCGGCGACCGTCGAGTACGAGACGGTCGCGAGGTCGGTGGCCACCCCTCGATCCGCGAGCGACTCGATGAGGGCATCCGTCGAAAGGCGAGGAGCGAGCATGACCCTCTGGTCAACCGGGGAGTCGGTCGTGAAGTAGTCGAGATCGATGTCGAGCAGAACCGGCTCCGGGAAGCGGGGGAGCCTGTTTCTCTCGACGATCATCACGGGGACTCCCGCGAGAGAGCCGCTGACGGCGCCGCCGGAGAATCGCAGGCCACGGTACTCGTCGAGGGAAACACCCGAAAGGGTCTCGGCCAGACCGGATCGCAGCCGGTCGAAGGCGGCCTGATCGGCAAGCGCGCCGTCCGGCACGACCCAGACTTCCTCTCGCACGCGTTCGGTGCGGGCAGCAGGGTAGATGAAGTTCCAGATGCCGAAGCCGGTGTTCGCGCGGGCAGAGAGGTCGTAAGGATGCGCCTCGAGAGTCCTCAATGACGGCTCGTCGGTTGCAGCGCGGATCGACTCGATCGTTTCCGGCGGCAACCAATCGAGGTCGATGTGTCCGTCCACATGCACCAGGATCCTGTTGCGAACGCCGTGCAGGACCCACCGGACAAAGGCGTCGCTGTGGTTCTCGGCGATCTCGACGAGAGGAACCGGCTCCTCCCCGACGCGAGCGGCACGACCGGCCAGCAATGGTGCCCCCGCGGGCGGAGGAGCCCCGGCCGGCCTGGAGGTTTTGCCGGGCGCACTCTCGCCCGAGGGGGTGGGGGGTGGCCCGCACCCCAAAAGCGCGGCCGCCAGGAGAAGGACCAGCAGGATCATGAGCGGCGAGCCTTGACGACACGCGGCCGGCCGAGAAAGCGGCTCAGGGGCGCCGCCAGCGCCGCCGGAGTGGTCGGCGTCGCCTTCAGCGGCATGCATGGCCCTCAATCGCCGCTCAGGCTGGCCGGCCCCGCAGCAGCCGCGCCGGCAGCGTGATCAGTGCGTGGAAAAGCTCCAGGACGGCGCTGACTGTGATTCCGACGATGCGAAAAGGAAGAAGGAGAAGCCAGATGAAGGGATAGAGGACCAGAGCAAGGATCGCGATTGGCCAGCAGAGAACGAAGAGGATGCACCAGAGCAGAAACTTGATCGCCATGTGGGTCGTCCCTTCTCGCTGTCCCGATGGGCTCGCTGCGGTCCGTCCCTCTCCAGGCTCGCATCGGCGCGGCGTTCACTCCGGAGCTGGCGGCTCCAGCCGCACGCCTTCGTCGTAGTAGGCCGCGCCCCCGCCGAAGTCGGTGCTCCTGGCGCGGATGAGCGAGTTGGGCCCGCCGAACTTCCCCCAGCGCCCCTTGTGATAGATCACGAGGTCCGGTCTCTGCTTCCCGTCGAAGCGAACCCGGACCATCACCTCACCGACGGCCGAGACGAGCCGTCCGAAGTCCGCTTCGCGCAGCCCTGGCGCCGCCGAGGGGTGGACGATGACCTCGGGCGGGGTCTGCTGCTCCTTCACGGGCAGTTGGGAGGACTGGATCCGGTACGTGGAGATCGAGTGCAGCTTCAGCGGGTAGTCCGGATCGGCAGCCGGCGGTGCGTCGGGAAAATCCGTGATCAGGTTGAAGCGGCCGCTCGGGGTGAAGAACCGCCGGTCCTGAAAAAGCACGCGAGGGGCCTTCGGCTTGCGCCGCCCCCCGGCGGCCAGGGCCTCGCGCGTCACGCCCTCATCTGCCATCGGCGCGAGGAAACGGTCGATCCAGCTCTCGGCAGAGCCTTTCATGGCATCTCCGAAGCCCAGCCGCTCTGCGAGACGCTGGTAGATCTCCAGATCTGGCAGCACGCCGGGGGGAGGCGGAACCACCGGGCGAGCCATCTGGACGTAGTGGTGTCCGTAGGCGCCCATCGCATCATGCTCCTCCAGCATTGTCGTGGTCGGCAGGACGACGTCGGCAAGCTCCGCCGTGTCGGTCAGGAAAGAATCGATCACGACCAGAAAATCGACGGATGACAGCGCCCGGGCGACGGTTTTCGAGTCCGGAAGCTGGCTGACGGGGTTTCCGTTGTCCACCACGGCAACGCGAATCGGAGGATCGGCGCGAAGGATCTCCTCGCCCAGGAGCGGTTCGAGCAGCGTCCGCGCGCCGCGGTTCTCGGGGCGCTTCGTGAAGGAGAGATCGAAGCCCGACCGTCTCTGGAAGTAGAAGCTCACCCCTCCGCCCGGAATTCCGATATTGCCGCTGAGAGCGCACAGGGCGTCGAGGAGCCGCACCGTCGCCGAACCGTGGAGGCGGCGCCCCAACCCCCAGCCGATGAAGAGCGCCGCGGGTTTTGAGCGGGAGTACACCTCGGCGAGCTCGCGGGCTTGCTCCGGGGCGAGATCCGCGCGCCGCGCCCACTCCGCCGCCGTATGCCTCCTCGCCAGCTCCGAGAAGGCCTCGAAGTTGTCGCAATAGGAGGGCGCATCGCCGTCTGTCCATCCCTCGTCGAGCATGATCCGCGCCATCGCCAGCGCCAGGAAGCCGTCCCCGCCGGGCCGCGGCTGGTAGAACCGGTCGCAGTGCCGCAGCGTGCGCGCGTTGTGGACCGGATCGATCTGCACGATATGGGCGCCTCGCTTGCGGGCAGCGACGAGATGCGGGATCAGATGCACTCCCGTCTCGGCGACGTTCTTCCCCCACAGGAGGACGGTGCGACTGTTGCGGAGGTCCTCGAGGTCATGGGCATCCTCGAAGCCCATGTCCGTCAACTGGGCATGATCTCCCGCGCCGGAGCAGATGTCGCCCCGCTTGTGAGTCACGGGTCCGAGAAGCTCGAAGAAGCGCCTGTTCATCGCCTTCATGATCCCGAGCGAGCCGCCGCTCTGGTAATGGAAGATGGAAGCCGCTCCATGCCGGTCGCGCGCTTCGCGCAGTTTCGACGCCACCAGATCGAGGGCATCGTCGAGAGGGGCAGGTTGCAGCGCTCCGTCGCGACGGATGAGAGGGGACGTCAGCCTCTCCTCCGAGTACTGCCTTTCCAGGTAATGGTCCGTTCGGTAGCAGAGGAAGCCGCGGGTGATCGGGTGCTCGGGATCCCCCTGCAAGCGCGTCACCCGCCCGTCCTCGACCGTCGCGAGAACCTGGCACGCGTCGGGACAATCACGGTTGCACGCGGTGCGAATGACCTGGCGCATGGTGGTCCTGCCGTTCGGCCGCGTGCTGCGCATGCCGGCGGCATCGAGACTGCCGTTTCAGCCCCGTGCTGCTCACACGGGCTGCAGGGCTCCACTGCCGCTCAGCCCCGTGCTGCTCACACCGGCTGCAACGGCATCGAGACGGGCCGTTTCAGCCCCGTGCTGCTCACACCGGCTGCAACGGCATCAAGACTGCCGTTCAGCCGCGTGCTTCGCACGCCGGCTGCAACGGCTCCTTAATTATACGAAGTTCGGCCCGCTAGCGGCGGCGTAGTCAGTCCTTCGAGGGCGGCAGAGGCGCCGTGCAGCCGAAGACGGTCATGTCCCGAGGAAAGGCCCTCGCGATCGCTCGCTCCGCCGAAGAATCCGAGCAAAGCGCGCGCGCCGTCCCCTTGGCCTGGGCCGCCTTCACCTCCGAATCTAAGTCGCTCCGCTCTCTGTAGGCCTCGGCGAGCACGTGAAAGGGACGGAAGTTTTCCGGAAGAAGCTCGATCGCCTTCTGCGCCTCAACGATGGCCTCCTCCCCCTTGCCGTCCGCGAAGAGCCGTCTGGCCAGCTCGACGAGCAACAGGTGGCGGTATCCCTTTCCGATCCCCGGAAGGGCGAGACCGGCTCGAAACTGGCGGGCGGCCTCGTCGCCCCGTCCGATGGAGGCGTAGGCGTAGCCGAAGGCAAGAGCCGCCGCGGCCCTCTGATCATCGGTGCGCGGCGTGTAGGGCGCGCCTGGAGGGCGGTTCGTGAGGATCTTCTGGGCGTCGGGGGGAATCGCCGCGGCGTAGGAGCGTTCGGAGATCAACCACATCTTGTCGAAGTCATCGTAGCCCACCTCCCACGCCGGCCCGAAGGAAGGATCGTGAAGGACGAGGATCTTCCGCTCGTCGTCATATCCGATGACGACCCGCCCTGAAAAGGCCATCCCCTGCCGCAGGCTCAACCCGAGCTTCGAGATCTCGGCGAGCTTGCGGAAATCTTCGATCGACGGCATGTCCCCGAGAACCCCCGAGGTGCGGCGGGTCTTCACGTTGACGATCGTCATCTCGCGGGCGAACGGTCCAGTCCAGACGAGCGGATGGGCGACAGGGGTCAGGGCTGTCGAGACGAGAACGGGGATCCCACGGGAGAGGAAAGGTTTCAGATCGTCCAGCCCCCGGGCGGTTTTCGGCTCGATGTCGGCCCATCCTCCCGATCCCCTCGGCAGAGCCTTCTCGCTGCGCTCCAGGAGCGTGAGGTCCTGTCCCCAGAACCTGAGGATCATCCCGGTCGAGGCGGCGAAGGATGGGTTGGCGAGCCCTTTCCGATCGAACCGCATGCCCTCGGCGTCGCGCCAACTGATGTAGGGGACGCCGAGAACAAGGGCCTTCGACGGGATCGAGGAGGAGGCTTCATTGGCGGATTCCTCCTGGACGGACCCTTCCTGTGCGATTCCTCGCGGGACGGATCCTCCTTGGGCGGTCTTCCGCTGATCCGGGACGGCGCGCGAGCACGCCAGCAAGAGAAGGAGCGCGAGAATCTTCGCTCGCCATGTGCCCATCCTGAAGCTCCTGACTCCAAACCTCCGCGTGAGCACTACGTCCCCTCCTCCGCGAGCACCCCGTGGAGCGCCTGCACGACGGCCGCCATGCGAGAGTAGTCGAGAGTGCCGGGCGTGTCCGTCGGCTGATGGTAGTGGGCGTTGCGCAGGAATGCAGTGTCCGTGACGAGCACCCCCGGCAGGCCGAGCTGGCGGAAGGAGAAGTGATCCGACCAATCGATGCCGGGAATGAGCGACGGGCCTCTGAAGGAATAGACGGGCAGGGCCTTCGCGGCGAGCATCCCTCGTTTCACGCGGCGGATCCACCGTCCGGCGCCCAGGTCGCCGACGACAGCGATGAAGTCACCCCGGCCGGGATAGTAGAGCTGCAGGAAGCCATAGGGGAAGCTCTGGCTGCCCGGCTCATCCGAGAAGAACCCGACGAGGTCGAGAGCGATCATCAGCTCCACCCTGGTTCCGTCGTCCGATAGCTTCCGGGCGAAATGGGCGCTGCCCATGTCCTGGCTTCCGAAGAAGGGATCTTCCTCGGTCCCGAAGGCAACGAAGAACTGGCTGCTTCGGGGCGGGGGCTTTGGCAGGGTCCTCACCAGCTCCAGGAGCACAGCGACGCCGCTCGCGTTGTCGTCGGCGCCCGGGAAGGGCCCGCAGGTGTCGTAGTGGGCTCCGATGACCGTCACGCCGCGCTGCCGGTCCGTCCCCTGCCGCAGGGCGATCACGTTGCGATAGGTCCCCTCGGAGGTTCGGTAGTCCTGCTCCATCACGACGAGGCCCGTCTCCCGCAGCCGCCCGGCGATCCAGTCCGCCACGCGAGCGAGGTTCGAGGGAGGGTGGTACGAGCGGGGGGCAAGGTCCACGCAGAGCGTTTTCACCGTTGCTCGCAGATTTTGCACGGAAATCGAGGGCCACGTGCTGGACGAGGGCCGTCCCGTGGAAGAGGACGCGCGAAGAACCAGCGGGCCTCGGGCGACCCAGCCGACGCCCGCCAGCGCGAGCGCGAGGATGAAAAGCACCACGCCGCAGATGCGGAGGAGGGCGATGGCAAGCATATCAGCTAGGCCGGGCCCACGCGGAGGAGAAGGATCGCGAGCACGTTAGCCAGAAGTCGGCGAGAGCGGCTGGCGCGGAGCCGTCATCTCGTCGGAGACGACGACACCGGCTTCAATGAGGAAATCGCCTCGGGATTTCCCCTTTGCCGTCGCTTTGATAGAGACGACCCCATCCGCTCCGACCATCTCGGGAAGCACCGGCACATACAGGTCTTCCTTGTCTTTCCAGGAACGCCGGGACTTGCTCCAGAGGTCCGTGACCACCGAAGGGGCCCGGTTCTTGAAAAAGAGAACGAGGATCGGCTGGTCCACCGCCAGGTTGCGATAAGGCGAGGGGGCCGCCGCGCTCGACCCGGCAGGGGCGGGGAGGCCTTGGACCACCGCTCCGAAGCTGATGTCCTCTCCTCTTTCCGAGACCTTCTGCTGCTCGGGGAAGTGGAAGCGCACGAGAACGACGAAGACCGAGCCTGCCGTCGCCGGCTTGCCGCGGAGGTGAAGCTCGGTGGGTGTGCTGCCGGCTCCCGCCTCCGCGATGGCGAAGAGGGCTGCCCTGGAAGACTCCCAGACCAGCAGAGCGGGAGATCCGCGGAGGAGAAGCTCGGGATCATCGCCGTCGCCGGCAAAAGGACCCGTGATCAGCATCGTTCCGCCAGGCTGCACCAGCAACGGCCCGGCGAAGCCGCCCTTCGCTGGCGGCGGGGCCGAGCTGGCGCGCTCGATCGGCGAGGGGGGAACGATCAGAGCTGTCCGGGTCAGCTCGGCGCCGATGCCCTGCTTCAGGAAAAGCCTGACGAAGGTGAGTGGAGGCATCGATGACGTTCGTCTCCACGGTTCCCGTCATCGACCGTCCGGCTGCAAGGTAGGCAGGGGGCGGCACCCGCAGTACCGCGGGGGGGACGATATCGAGCAGGGGCTTCTCCTGCCCCAGGACCGGCTGTCCTGGAGAGCTCACCTGCCTCGGCGGGTTCGCCTGGCCCGGGGAGTTCGCCTGGCTTGGCGGATTCGACTCTCCTGGCAGGATCTCCTCTGCCGGCTGGCGGTCCGTCGAGGCCCTGACGAGAACGGCGACCGTGAGAGTCGCTATGCGAAAACGGCCGTTCCGCGTGAGGGTGTTCAGATGGAAACGGCGGCCTCGCGCGAGGTTCGGCAAGCGAAAAGGGGCGTTTCGCATGATGGCCAATTGTAGCCACAGCCTTCCCTTTCCTACCAACTCCGCCGCAATGTAGAATAGGTCCACGGAGATAAAGAGGTGGCTCAGCCTGTCGAATTCTTCGCGTACGGGAGTCTTCTGGATCAGAGGCTGATGAGAGAGATGGTCGGGGAGTGGGACAGCCTGAGCACCGCCCGCCTGCCCGATCACAAGCTCCGCTTCAGCCGCTACAGCGAGGAGTGGAAGGGAGCGACGGCAGACCTCGAGCCCTCCAGAGGCGATTTGTTTTTCGGCTCAGGCTCCTACATCAAGGCGATCGCCGAGGGGATGCGCCAGCATGGCTTCGCGCCCTCGATCCGCGAGACGCTCTGGCGGTGGACCGGGTCGAGCGGCACGGGCGCGCCGTAGGCGGCGGCATCCTTTCTTCATGCAAGGTCAACGGCGCGAAAGGATCCCGCACACCTTTCTTCCCTGGATTGCGGGGATTGGATTCTTCGCCGGCTGCGCCGGGATCCTGGCGACGGCGGCGCGCCCTGCCTCGGTCGCGCCCAAGCCGGTTGGTCTCGCCGCCACGGAGTCATCCGCCGAGAGCACCTACCCCTTCGAGGTGCGCGCACCGTTCCACGCGGGGCTATTTCACTGGCTGGACAGCATCGCGGGGACGTCGGGCGGGAAGACCATCCCGGTCTACAGAAAAGAATTCGCCCGCCGCTTCTCGCCGACGCTCGACGACCGATCGAGTATCCGCGCCTTCCGAGAGGCCCGGGTCTTCTACGCCGACGGGGGAGTCTCGCAGTCAGCTGCGGACGCACGTTTGGAGGCCCAGAAAGCCTCCGGCATGACAGGGGCACCTTCGCAGGCAGGGCCTGCCTCGTTTCCGCCGCACGGCTACTCCTCGATGCTCGGAGTCTTCCTCGAGACGGACTCGCTGGAGGCGTCGCTGGCTCGGCTCGGGACCGAGACGGACGGAGCTCACTTGTCCGCATTGACCCATGCTCTGGAGAGCTTCAAGACGCGGTACCGGTCGATCTGGGGGGAGGCGCACTATCTGCCCAAGTTCGTCGCCGATCTCGATCAGCCCGGGAACCACCGGCCGATAGAGAAGTACCTCGCCGAGATGGCGCGTTTCTTCGGTGTCAGCGCGACCGATCCGCCACGGCCCCGCTTGATCCTTGTGCCCGTACCCCCGGGGGATGGGACGCACGCCCAGGCCGTGGGCGTCAACCTGCTTCTGGAGATCCGCCCGGGTGACAAGCCCCTCGATCAGATCAGCGTCATCGCGCACGAGAATGCGCACTTCCTGTTCGAGCGGATTCCGCAGGAGCGCCGGCACCGCCTGGAGGAAGCGGCGATCGCCGCGGCTTCTCAAGGACGCGAGGTGTGGGAGCTGCTTCACGAAGCGCTTCCGACCGCGCTGGGCCAGGGAGTGGCGCAGGCCCGGACCCATCCCCTGCATTTCACCCTGGACGACCCTTGGTACCACATCCCGGCCGTGGACCGGCTCGCGAAGAAGATCTATCCGATCGTCGAGCAGGCGATGGACGAGGGGCGTCCTCTGGACGAGTCCCTCGTGACCGCGATGGTTCGTGCCGGCCGGTAGGACGACACGATCCCGATGAAGCAGCCCGATCCTGAGACGATCGAGATGGGAGGCATCATGCCGGAGTTTCGAGTGGAGAAGGATTCCATGGGTGAGATGCGCGTGCCGGCCGATGCATATTACGGCGCCCAGACCCAGCGGGCCCTGCAGAACTTCCCGATCAGCGGCATTCGCTTCCCCAGCCGCTTCATCGCGGCGCTGGGGATGATCAAGCGGGCGGCAGCCCGGACCAACGCGGAACTGGGTCTACTGGACCGCAAGCTTGCCGGCGGCATCGAGCAGGCCGCCGGGGAGGTGGTGGAGGGAAAGCTGGACGACCAGTTCGTCCTCGACATCTTCCAGACAGGCTCGGGCACCTCGACCAACATGAACGCGAACGAGGTGATCGCCAACCGCGCCATCGAGATCCTCGGTGGAAAGATCGGCTCGAAATCGCCCGTTCATCCCAACGACCATGTCAACCTCGGCCAGTCTTCCAACGATGTCATCCCGACAGCGATGCATCTGGCCTCGCTCCAGTCTCTGGAGGCCGACCTGCTCCCCTCTCTCCGGAGGCTCGAGAAGGCGCTGGCGAAGAAGGCGCAGGCCTTCGACGGGATCGTCAAGATCGGGCGCACCCACCTCCAGGACGCGGTGCCCCTCACCCTCGGCCAGGAGATCTCCGGCTGGGTGAGCCAGCTCGACCACACCCTCGCGCACGTCGACGCGGCCTTGCCGCATCTCCACGAGCTGGCCCTGGGCGGGACGGCGGTCGGCACCGGCCTCAACGCGCCCCCCGGCTTCGCGGAGGCGGCGGCGAAGAAGATCGCCGAGCTGACCGGCCAGCCGTTCGTCTCCGCCGAGAACAAGTTCGAGGCCCTCGCCGCGCACGACGCTCTCGTCTTCGCTCACGGCGCGCTGAAGACCCTGGCCGCCGCCCTCACCAAGATCGCCAACGACGTCCGCTGGCTGGCCTCGGGGCCGCGCTCCGGCCTTGGCGAGCTCACCATCCCCGAGAACGAGCCGGGGAGCTCCATCATGCCGGGGAAGGTCAACCCGACCCAGTCCGAGGCGCTGACCATGGTCTGCGCCCAGGTCCTCGGCAACGACGTGGCCGTCAACATCGGCGGCGCCTCGGGTCACTTCGAGCTGAACGTCTTCAAGCCGCTCATCATCCACAACTTCCTGCACTCCGTCCGCCTCCTTGCCGATGCCTGCGACTCCTTCGAGAAGCACTGCGCGCGGGGCATCGAGCCGAACCTCGTCCGGGTCCGGGAGCAGCTCAAGCGGTCGCTCATGCTCGTCACGGCTCTCGCCCCCCGCCTCGGCTACGACCGCGCGGCGGAGATCGCCAAGAAGGCCCACAAGGAGGGCACGACCCTCAAGGAGGCGGCGCTCGCCCTCGGCTATCTCACCGCCGACGAGTTCGATCGGGAGGTCCGGCCCGAGCGAATGGTCGGCCCGTCCCTGGACGGCTGAGACAGGGGATCCGCGGGCCAGCCGCCGCTCGGCGGGTCTGATACGTCCGTTCGGATTCGTTGACGCCCCGGGGTTCGGGGCGGCGTAGAATCTAACGCGCTGGCACGACCCC
>QHYA01000289.1 GCA_003223995.1 Acidobacteriota bacterium
AGACTCGCGCCTGCGCCACGCCGTGGTCCTCTCTGTCCAGAAGCCGCCCCTCGATTCCCCCTCCTGCCTGCAGCCGCCACTGCTGAGGCGGAAGTGGACCGTTCAGCTCCAGTGTCCTGACGAGTGGAGCGAAGTTCGTCGCCTGCACTGTCAGGCGGTAGCGGCCACGAGGAAGCAGGGGAAAGGCCGTCTTTCCGCCAGGGCCGGAGGTGGAGCAGGCGCGTCCGCCGGCGAGGAGGTCCTTCGAGGTTTCGGCGACGCTGACAGGCTGCGGGCGCTCTTCGAACGACTGCCTGGGCTTCTCAGGAATGACGCAAGCTTCGGCCTTCTCGATCGCCTTGCCGGAGGGGTCCGTGACCGTCCCGGCGAGGTTGAAGCCCGGGATGAGCTCGACGGTCAAACTCTGCCTGGCTCCGGCAGGCAGAAGCACCGAGCTCAAGGAGCGACGCACATACCCCTTCGCGCTGGCCTGCAGCCTGTAGCGTCCAGAATGCAGGTCTTCGAACAGGACCTGGCCGTCCTTCCCGGATGACTTGCGGATCGGCGCAGCCGCTCCTGCTGGTCCGGCTGCGGCCGTGGGCGTGATCTCGACCTCGGCCGCCGGGATGGGCTTCGAGCCCTCGGTCCGAACCTCCACGCTCAACGTGGCGGATGAGCGATCCCCAGTGAGGGCCGCTGGGCCGCTGGTCACACGAGAGATGGAGAAAAGAAAGAAGGCGATGATGACCTGACGCGGCTTCCCCACGAAATCCTCCAGCCGGCGGTTTCCAACGGAGGAAAGCATTGTCGTCGTCGCGCTCCGCCGGGTCAACCGCTGTCGAAGGCGCATAGCAGGATTCCGAAGGGGCGCGGCCGATCGCGTGGCAGCACCCAAGAAGCCCTTGACGATCTGTGACGAATGTCGCATATTGTCGTGCTACAATCGTCGCATTCGGAGGGCTACCGTCCATGCCCGGCTCGTTGCCCGATCTTTCCCGCTTCGAGCTCCAGTGCCTCCGCCAGATCTGGGCGCGGGGGGAAGCCTCGGTCCGCGACATCCACCAGGACCTGGAGGATCCTCCGAGCTATTCGACCGTCCGGAAGATCGTCGAGCGTCTCGAAGCCAAAGGCGCCGTCCGCCGCTTACGGATGGAGGGGAAGGCGTGGGTTTACAGGCCGACCGTCACGCCCCTGTCGATGATCCGAAAGGAGATCCGCCGCTTCCTCGATTCCCTTTTCGATGGATCGGCGGCGCCGCTGCTGTCCCACCTCACGGAGATGCGAGCCCTCTCGCTGGAGGACCTGCGCGAGATGGAGAGGCAGATCGGCTCTGAAGCGAGCAAGCAGCGCAACAAAGGGTTGGAAGAATCTGACCGCAAGAAGAGGAAGGGAATGAGGAGGCGACCATGATAGCTGTGGATTCGTGGCTCCGGGTCTTCTGGCTCGCGACCTGGGCCCATCTCTGGCAGACGACCCTCGTCCTGGTCGTCATCTTCCTCCTCGCCCGCTTGATCGACTCCGGCCCCGCCCGCCTGGTCAACGGCCTCTGGTGGGCGGGCCTTGCGAAGCTCTTCCTGCCTCTTCCCTTCTTGGGGCCTCTCGGCGCGCGCCTCGGGCAGGCGCTTTTCTCCGCCAGAGGCACCGCACCCTCCGCAGCAGCACGCACCGGTCTCGAGACCGCCGCGGTTTTTCTCGACCCGAGGGCCCTTGCCGACTCATCCGCCCCGGCCGCAGCGGGAAGGGGAGGCGCGGTGTTCTTGACCCTGACCCTTGCCTGGGCGACCGGGGCCGGGTGGCTTGTCTGGCGGTGGGCTCGGGACGCCCGCAGGTTGCGCGGGACTGGCGCCGCAGTGCTCGCGACGGCCCCGGATGACATTCGCCAGCGGCTCGAGACCGCTCTCGAGAGAACCGTGATCCCCCGGGAAAAGGTCCTCGTCGTTGCGCGCTCCGAGATGCCTGCTGTCTCGGGTGTTCTGCGCCCTGCGATCGTGATGCCCCAGGACGTCGTCCGGGAGCTGGACGCCGACGAGTTGCGGGCGATCCTCCTGCACGAGGAGGGGCACCTGCGCCGCAGGGACCCTCTGCTCGCGGCCGTCCAGCGCCTCGCTCTCGTTTTCTTCTATTACTATCCGCCCCTCTGGCTTCTGATCAGGCGACTGAAAAGCACGGCGGAGTGCGCTTGCGACGAGCGAGTTGTCGAGGCCGGCATTTCACCCGAGCTCTTCGCGCGCGCTCTCGCGCACGCTGTCACCCTGGGGTTGGCGCCGGCCGCCGGCGCGGCCGCAGCTTCGACCCATCCCTCGCTGTTGAGGCGGCGCCTGGGGCGGATCCTCGCCTGCTCACGTCCCCGGGCGACGTCGCGCCATCGCATCGCCGTGGCTGCGGGCGTCCTGCTGGTCCTGCTCGCGTCTTTCTTCCCGCTGTTGCCTCTCGCTGCACCGCAAGAGACTGTGTCCGGAACAGGGCCCGGGGACGACTGGCGTTTCCCCGCCGCGCGAGTCCATGTCTCCCATCTCGAGGTCTCGGCTGTCGATGTCAATTCGCAGGACCTTCCTCTGGAACCCAGCAAGTGGATCGGAGTGAGGGTCCACCTGGCCGTGGACGATCAGGGTAGGGCACTCGACGCCTTCGCAGAGCCCCCGGTCGAATACCTGCTTCCCGACGAGTGGCAATCGTTTGTTGCGGAGGAGCGCAGAGCGATTGCTGCCGCCTCGCTGTCCGAAGCGGCCAGCAAGGCCCTCCGGGACGCCGCCGTGCAGGCCCTCCTCGGCTCGAGGCTCGAGCATGTCCCCGGGCAGGGCGGACCGGTCCAGGGAGAGATCGATGTTGTCTGGCAGATCCCGAAGGGAGAATCGCTTCCCTCGGGCACAGCCGTCATCGTCCAGGGCATGGACGCGGATCTGGCTCTCGTGCCCGTTCCCAAGCTGATCGATGGACACCACGTGTTGCCTCCGCAGAACATCGAGCGGGTCCAGCCCGAATATCCCGAGGATGCGCGGGCGCAGAAAGTCCAAGGGAAGATCATCCTCGAAGCCGTGATCGATACGGAAGGAAACGTGGATGACGTCAAGGTGCTCCGGTTCGTCGAAGGCTTTCCTTCCCTTGCAGAGGCGGCGATCAAAGCTGTGAGGCAGTGGAGATACCTGCCCGCAATGGAGAACGGCCGGCCCGTCAAGAGCTATTTCACGGTGGTCATCGAGTTCCAGCTCCCTCCCGTTCAGGGATGAGCCGATCGGGCGGGTACTCGAAGCAATCGAGGAGAGCAGCGGTGTCAAGGTGGTAGGAAAGGAGCACCTTCCCGCCGACCTCCGCGTGAATGTCCGCTGGACAGACAGGGTGGCACTGAAAGAAATCCTCGGGCGGCTGGCCAGGCAGTACCATCTGCACTACGAGGTACCCGCCCCGGAGACGCTCGTCGTGAGCGTCTCGCCCGACTGAGGCATCGACCGAAGCGCTCAGAGAAGGCAGACGGAGGAGTCATGGCCGCCCTGGCTCTGCTGATCATCTCAAGTCTGTCAGTAGTACGGGCCTCTGGGGGAGAGGTAACCTGGGAGACGATTCGAAGGGCGATCGGAGATACCATCTGTTTTTCCGCGGCGGACAAGGCGCCGCCCAAGCTGGCCTTCGCGGACCCAGACTCATGCACAATCAAGGCGCCGACTCCTTTGGCTGATGCTGTGCGGCGTTCTCTCGTGGATACGCGGGCCTTGCGCGCTACAATTCCTGGGGTCTTCAGTTCATTACCCCCCGAGGTGGAGAAGGCGATCCAAGAGGGTAACGTGTCAAGAATGCCTTTGGACGTCATTCGTACCACGACAATCAAGCGTCCGGAATTCCTAAACACGCTCATGCCGACGTTGATCAAGCACCTCTCGGATACCGGGATCACGTGCCCTGATTGCCCTCGTCCGGATGCTCCAAGTCATGACGTGCCAGCATGGGAAACGTTCTTTCCGTATGTGGCCGCCTTTGTCGCCATCGACCCTGTGGAGGAAAAACGAGGATCATTCCCAGGGAAAAAGCCGGTGTACGGCTTTCATGTATGTAGTGGGGCCGTCGACGACAGCGGGATTCAGGCAAAAGATCCCGTTCTACTCCACGCCGGATTTGTGTCGGCATTGAACGTGGAGGACTTGATCATGACAAGTCTAGAGAGTGCCCTGAAGGCTCCGCAGTATCGACGTTTGCAAGGAGCCGACTCGCGGGCGACATTCCTCCGGCAGCGTACTCTCCAGTCGATGCGAGACTCGCTCAACGTCCGGTCACGAACCTGCGAGTTCCTAGGGTCACACGGGGTGGAACTCGGACTTCGTGTCACGAACTGTTCCGATTGGACAAGGTCGTCCAGAGCCTTGGCGCCTACACGGCGTGGCAAGAGCTAGCTGACACTGGAGTATCAGATGATGGTGGCGCCCGACTATCC
>QHYA01000290.1 GCA_003223995.1 Acidobacteriota bacterium
GAACCCGCCAGCGCCGTGGTATTCGAAATGTTGCTCGGCGATGAAGATCGCCTGGCCCTGGGAATCAGTGATTTTCTTCTGGGCGATGTTGAAAGCTCCGATGCCGGCCGAGGCGAAAGGAGTAAAACGGGTCGGGAAGAATCGCCAGGTCAGGTCCCCGTCGATCCAGTTCATTGTGAAGTCTCCCGTCTGCGTCAAGGAAGAGGGTGAGCTGAGGCGGACCTCGTAGTCGGGGCGCGAGAAGGAGAAGGAGAGAGCAAGACCGATGTAGTTGTTGAGATGGGCCTCTCCGCGAATGCCAGCGAGCAGGGAGTTCTTGATCTCGAGGCTCCCCTCGGTGCCGCTGCCGCTGTCGGAGAACCGCACGGTGTTGCTTTTGACCCCACCTGCGATCGCCTCGAATTCCCATCGTCCGGCTCTCACGGCCGGGTCGTTGTCGGAAGCGGCGAGGAGTCTTGCCGGGAGCACCAGAATCGTCACAGCCAGCGATATGCGCACAGCGGTCCTTTTCATCTCGGCCCTCCGGAAAGATAACGGCCACCAGCTTGGAGAAAGCTAATGACGGAACGCCAGAAGGTCAACCGCTTTTTTTCTTGCTTCTCGCTCGACTCTTGGATAGATTGCCCTCTTCCCGGTCCACCCTGACGCACGTTCGAGCGTTTTGAGCCTTTTCGCCTTGCGGCCGTGAAGCACGGGAAGTTCCCCGGTCGGGTTTGCCCCAGGCACAGACCCGTAGGGAGCCACCCGGGGCTCAGGCCCGGACTGACGCTCGGGGGGCAACAGTCGTGAAGCTGGCATCGCTGCCAAAGCGATCCTCACGCTTCTCTCGATCCGACCGGCGCCGGGGACGGCGCCGCCGGGGACGGCAGGCCAGTTCGGGCTCCTCGATCCAGCGATCCATGCGGAAGCTCTCGGCGGATCGCAAATCGCCTCCCTCTGCCATCGGCAAGCGCGTGGCCCAGATCATGATCGACTGGTCGCGGGCCGCCCGATCGCCGCACCGACGGCTGCCGCCGCGCTTTTCGGGCAGCGGGCAGCCTCGCCCCTTCCCTCCTAGAGGGGAAGGAGACGCCTGGCGATGTGCGGCGGAGGGGCTGGCGCTCGATCTGGTCCTGTCCCAACCCGCTGCCGCTCCTCCTTTCCACCTTGCAAACGCCATCTTCCTGGAGCGCCACGGCCGGAAGCTGGTCCGCTCCGCCCACCGCATCGTGACCTACTCGGCCACCGAAGCGGTCGAGGATCTGATCCGCCTGGGACTGGTCAGGAGCCGGCGGCTGGAAGTGTGGCTCTCGGAGTCACGCCCCGCCGGGGAAGGGGTGGCGGCGGCCGAGCGGCTGGCCCGGGCCGGAGCCGATGTCACGTTGATGACCGATGCCGCCCTGTTCGCTTCCATGAGCGGAGCGGACCTGCTGCTCGTCGGGGCCAATGCTCTCAGTCGCGACGGCGTGATCCACAAGATCGGCACCTCGGTTCTGGTCGAGGCTGCTTCGTCGCACAGGGTGCCGGTCGTCGTCGTGGCCAGAGAGGAGAGGTTCCTCCCGCCTGCCCTGGCCGCTTTCATCAGCAGCAGCAACGGACCGGCCGAGCGCCTGTATCCTCGACGCCTTCGCCGGCTCCGTCGCCTCCGGGCCGTTCACAAGCCATTCGACCTGACCTCCTTCGACCGTGTCGACAAGTTTGTGACGACCTGGGGCGTCCTCGCGCCCGCTGAGGCAGCGGCGGCCTTCGCCGGGAGGAAGCATTCCCTGAGGCTGCAGAAGATGCTCGTCAGCCGGTTGGGCCTCCCTGGCCCGAGCCCTTCGGCCGTCCCAGGAAAGCGAGGGCGGCGCAGACCCCCAAAGCGACGCCGCCCGCGAGCAACCCCCATCGCAGGGAGGGGGAAGAGAAGAAGAACTCGACCTCGTGGCGGCCAACGCTGACCCGGACCGCCCTGAGGATGTAGTCGGCGCGCAGCAACTGTTGCTCCGTGCCGTCCACCCTGACCCTCCATCCCGGATAGTGGATCTCGCTGAGCACGAGGATGGCCGGCCGGTTGGCCTCGACATGGACGAGGATCCGGTTGGATCTGTTGCGCAGGACGGAGGCCCGCCCGGGCGGGTCAGCCGATGGGGCCGCGTCTGAAAGACCGTCCGGAGGGCGCTGTTCGAGGTAGACCACATGGCGGGGATCGAATTCCTGCGAGCGCATTCTTTCGAGAATCGTCTTTTCCGGAAGCACCTCCCATCGATCCGCGAGGAACGCCGCCCCGCAAGGATCGGTGTTGACGTGGAGCTTGTAGCTGCCCCCCGCCGGGATCGCGGCATACTTGACATTGAGAGCCTTGAATGGGAAGGGGTCCGGGGCGTGCGTGAAGTTCGACTGTGTGAGGATGTTGATCACGTCGGGCTTGACCGGTGCTCCTGTCATCCCGTGGATGTAGCTCTGGTAACGCCGGAGGAGCATGTTCTCGTATCCTTCGATGGCCGAGCGGCGCTCCGAGTACCCCTGGTCGGACATGAACAGGCCGCGCGGAAACCAGAACCGGTACAGTCCCTGGTCGGAACCGTCCGCCCGCAGCACGCTCGCGAGCTTCTCCTGAGCATCGGGAACCCTCGAGGGGATCTCGATGCGGTCGCGGACAACCCTTTCGGCCGAGAGCAGGTCGAGCAGCAGCAGGCCCGGGAGAGCCCAGCGTGTCCAGGGCCTCTGCGGCGACTGCAGGATGACGGCTGCCGCCGAGCCGACCGCGGCGGCAAGCCAGACCACCTCCGCCGGTCCACTCCCGCCGCCGGACGGAGCTGAAAGCTGCATCAGGACCGCAGCGAGGCAGACGCCAACCGCCGAACCGGCGAGCGCGAGACGGAGTCGTGGGTTCCGAGCCGGACCGACAAGAACGCGGTCCAGGGCGGCGGTCGCGAGGCCGGTGAGGCAGAATCCGAGGATGAACACTTCCCGCGAATGATCGCGGAACAGCGACAGCCCCGGCACGGTGTAATAGAAGACCTGGAAGGCGGGGGTGGCGCCGCCGAGCATCATCAGAGCCGCGAGCGCTCCAAGGACGAGAAAAACCGCTCCTCCCCGGCGGAACATGCCGGCGCCCAAGGCTGCTCCGGCGAGAGCCAGCACGGAAATCCCCACGTAGCCATAGAACTCGCAGGCGAGCACGTCCCTCTTGAGCAACGCCGGGGCGAGCATGTGCGTGGCCTGGGCAGGCGGCAGAGAGGGCGACGCAGAGTAGGCGTACCCTCTCCCTTCGCGGACGGAGAGCGAGGCGAGCTCCAGTGTCGGCATCAGTTGCGCGGCCGCCAGCAGAAGTCCCAGAGCGAAGATTGCCGCCAGTCCGCCTGCAAGCTTCAGCGTGAAGCCGGACCTTCCGGGCCGCCCGGCAGCCGCCGGCGCTCTCCCGTCCCACCACCTCTCCACTGCGCGCCCGATCCCGTACAGACAGCCGAAGGCCATCGTCATCCAGGAAACCTGAAGGGCACCAGCGAAATACTGCACAGCGAGCGCCCCGGCTCCCGCAGCGATCCAGCGCGGAGAAAGGGTCTGCACCCATCCCTCGACGGCGAGGAAGACGAAGGGGGCCCACGCCACTGCCGCGTAGCAGAAGATGTGGCCAACAGTCGTGTGCGCGAGATTGAAGCCGCACGCAAGGTAGGCGATCGCCCCGAACAGGCACGCCCACGGATGCAGCCCCCTCTGCCGGCAGAACAGCAGCATTCCGATCCCCGCCAGGGCGAAGTGAGTCAGCACGTCGAGGGGAAGCGCGAGGCTTGCGGGGAGCAGGACGTAAAGCAGCGTCCCCGGATAGAAGATCTGCGTCTCCGGGTCTGCCAGGAACGGCTTCCCGGAGAAAGAACATCGGCACCAGAGCGGGATGGATCCCTCGCCGAAGACGGTGCTCCGGAGGAACTCTTTGTGATATCTCCAGTTCTGGAACCAGTCGTAGCCTTGCGAGAGGCGTTCCGAGGGGACGAGGAAAACGATGGCGACGACGAAGACCGCCACGCCCGCCACGACGGCCGCCGAGCGCGAGACGGCGAATTCTCCGGAGGCGGCCGCCGTTGCGGGCGATGAGCGGGGGCTGGAAGCCGGCTTCGGCTGTCGGGTTTTCCGGGGCAGCCCCCCCTTCGTCGCGCCGTCTGCCGCTCCGGAAGGGGGGATGGATCGTTCCCTGCGGCTCATGATCCGAGGATCGTCATGAGCGGTGGAGTGTAACAAA
>QHYA01000264.1 GCA_003223995.1 Acidobacteriota bacterium
TCGAACTTCGGCCAGCAAGTCAAATGGGTCACGAAGCGCTCGTGCGGCTCTACGAGACCATGGTGCGGGACGACCGCTACCGTGTCGACGCCGGGATACGAAGCAAGCTGGCTGACGCCTATAGGGGGGCAGGGCGAGCGGATCGGGCCGATCACTTGATCGCGCAAGACTCGCTAGGTGGGGCGACCTCGACCACCGCGACGGGGGCCGCCACAGCGGTGACCATGACAACGGGGGCGACCATGACGGGGGCCGCCCCCACGGTGGCCACCACAACGGGGACAACCATGACGGGGGCCACGACCACGCAGACCACGACGACACGGACCACAACCATGGACGGTCGCGCGGCGCCTGAGCCCCAAGCCAAGACCAACGAGCCGGTCGCGGCGCCTGGGTCACAAACCAAGACCAACGAGCCTCCCGCGAAGCCTCAGCCACCCCGAGAGAAGCCCCAGCCAAAGGCCCTCAGCGAGCAGCAATTGGCTGCGCTCGTGGGGGCGCTCTCCACGCAGCCGCGGGGCACGCCCGTCTGGTTTGCCGTCTACGAGCAGGACGAAGGCGCTTCAGGTCTGGGCCGCGCCCTTCAGGAGGGATTCGCGAAGGCCGGCTGGGCGGTGCGCAGCGTAGATCCGATCCCGTTCGCGGTCAAAGGGGGCGTTTTCCTGTTCGCGGCAGATGAAGAGCCAGCAGCCTACGTAC
The DNA here is from genome assembly GCA_003223995.1 of Acidobacteriota bacterium. Taxonomy (GTDB): domain Bacteria; phylum Acidobacteriota; class Polarisedimenticolia; order QHYA01; family QHYA01; genus QHYA01. Next base: position 703 of record QHYA01000264.1, read on the forward strand.
GCTCCGTGTACGAAGCCCTCCAGGCAGCGGGCATTCAGCCGAACCTTGCTTCTGGTTACCGTTCGTACTCGGCCGAGATGAAACGCACCAAGCCGGGCTGGCGCGGCTTTGATCTTCGAGCCGACCAGACGTATCTCATCGTCATTGGCCCCACGCCTCGGCCCCCATCGTGAGCACTGATGTCGGGGGTTCGAGTGGCCCGTCTCGACGCGAGAAGAGTTTTCGAGGCCCTCTTTAGCTAGTACTCCACCACAGCGCGGCAGCGAGCTCTGTCGAGGTATGACCTCCCCACGACCCCGTCGGTCGATCCGATGCGTCTCCCCGCCGGCCGCCGAAGCTCGCAGGGTGAGAGAGAAGGAAACCTTCAGGTATCAGCGAAACAGCTCGGCCGGAGCCGGAGGGCCAGGCGGCATCCTCAGCACTTCAGGATCGCAGACTCGCGAGAACTTGCACCGGCCGCAGACCCGCAGCTCGTTGACCTTGCGGAAGTCCTCCTCGGCGGCCAGATTGCGCTCGGCGTCTCGGAGCATGCGGCGCATGTCGGCGATGCTTCCCGCCAGGTACGCTTTTGTCCGCTCCAGATCCGACGAGGTCAGCTGGTAATGCGTCGTCTCGCCCCGGTTGAGGTTCACCTCGACGGGGCGGACCTGTTCGGGCGACGCGCCCCACCTCTGGTGGGCGTAGAAGGCGTAGCAGGCCATCTGAACACGCTCGACGCTCCGATCTCCCGGAAGAGCTCGGAGCCGTAGAAGTTCCGTAGGCAGCGCTCGGCCGTCGCCGCGGCCTCCCTCCACTGCTGTCTCGTCACGGGCATGCGGTACTCGTGCTCGATGAGCCCGCAGGATTTTGGGTGGCTCCTGTAGATGCCCGAACGGGAGGACTTGAAGTCGAGCCGCATCTCCTCGATCGTGATGCGAATGATCTCCTCCGCGTCGATCGCGAGCGGTTTGTCGCTCGCCGATAGGTTGCGCAGAGTCCGCTCGACCGCCGTGTGGACGCGCTCGCCCACCCACATCTGCCGCGTCTTGAGCTGCTTGAGGATGTAGATCTCACGGGTGCGCGGGTCGGCTCCCACCTCCCAGCCGCCCCACGCCCCGTAGTACTGGAACCAGTACTGCCGTGGGCATTCGAGGAATGTCCCGTCGCGCGACTTCGACCAGGAGAACTCGTTGACCAGGCTTTTCAAGACTCCGCGCTCCTGCGTCCGGACACCACGGGCACGCGCGCGACGCTCTTCGCTTCCACCTCTCGGCGCCGCGCGCCGACACGGCGATGTTATTCTAGCCTCGGATGAAGCCCGCACGGATCGAGATCTTCCCCAGCGGCGAGCTGGGGATCGTCTGGGAAGACGGGCACGAGTCCTTCTACCCCGGAAAGGACCTGCGCTGCCAGTGCCGGTGCGCGCTGTGCGTGGACGAGGCGACAGGACGGAAGATCCTCGACGATGCGCGGGTGCCCGGCGACGTCCGCCCCGCTCGCGCGGACCCCGTCGGGAACTACGGCATCAACATCGCTTTCAGCGACGGGCATTCCACCGGGATCTACGCGAACCGCTGGCTGCGAGAGCACTGCCCCTGCGGAGGCCCGCACTGAACCCGCTGCGCCCGGCAGGCCCACAAAGCACGCCTTTCGGCCTGGCTCCGGGGAACTCTCGCGCTTCGTCATGGCAAGGGAGCAGCGAGAGAGTTATCTTTATAATGAGAAGGGATGAAGAATGACCGGCGAGAGATACGCCGGAGAAGACGCTATTGAGCTGCAAGCTAACTTCAAGGATAATAAGCTGTTAGTTTGAAACAATAGCCCCTCGCCCAGCTCCGGGAGGAGGGGTATCGTCTGTCCAGCGAGCGGGGCCCCGCGGTCCCGGTGAGGATATGGCAACCGAAACTCTGACGCTAAGGGAACGTCACCACGCGCAAGTAGAACAGCTCGAGAAAGTCGTCGTTCGTTTCGCCGGCGACTCAGGCGATGGGATGCAGGTCACGGGAGGTCAGTTCACCAATACGACGGCGATCGTCGGCAACGACCTCTCGACGCTTCCCGATTTCCCGGCGGAGATCCGCGCTCCGGCCGGCACTCTGCCGGGAGTGAGCGGCTTCCAGATCCAGTTCAGCAGTTCGGACATCCACACGCCGGGCGATGCGCCGGACGTGTTGGTGGCGATGAACCCCGCGGCGCTGAAGGTCAACGTCAGCGACTTGCGTCCGGGCGGGATTCTGGTCGTCAACACCGGCGCGTTCAAGGACACCGACCTCAAGAAGGCCGGATATGTCCACAGTCCGCTCGAGGACGGTTCGCTCGACCGCTTCCGCGTCTTCAAGGTGGACCTGACGGACCTGACGCGGAAGGCCCTGGCGGGCACTCGTCTCAACCAGAAGCAGATCGACCGCTGCAAGAACTTCTTTTCCCTCGGGATGATGTACTGGCTCTACCAGCGGCCGATGGACAACACGCTGAAGTGGATCGAAATGAAGTTCGGCAAGCAGCCGGAGCTGGCCGAGGCAAACCGCTTGGCCCTGAAGGCGGGCCTGGCCTACTGCGAGGCGACGGAGGTCTTCCAGGTGCAGTACGAGGTCCCTCCGGCGCGCCTCGAGCCGGGGAAATACCGCAACATCTCCGGCAACTCCGCGCTGGCCATGGGCCTTGTCACCGCCGCACGCAAGGCGGGCCTGCCGCTGTTCCAGGGCTCCTACCCGATCACCCCCGCCTCCGACATCCTCCACGAGCTTTCCACATACAAGCACTTTGGCGTCCATACCTTCCAGGCGGAGGACGAGATCGCGGCGATCGGGTCCGCGATCGGGGCCTCCTTCGGTGGGGCTATCGGTTTCACTTCCACCTCCGGGCCAGGTGTCGCGCTGAAGACCGAAGCGATCGGCCTGGCGACGATGGTCGAGTTGCCGGTCGTGATCGCGAACATCCAGCGCGGCGGCCCCTCGACCGGCCTGCCGACGAAGACGGAGCAGGCGGACCTCCTCCAGGCGCTGTTCGGCCGGAACTCCGAGGCCCCCGTCCCGGTCCTGGCGCCGGCCACGCCCGGGGATTGTTTCTTCATGGCCTACGAGGCCGTGCGCATCGCCGTCATGTACATGACCCCGGTCTTTCTGCTTTCCGACGGCTACCTGGCCAACGGCGCCGAGCCGTGGAAGGTTCCCAACCTCGACGATCTGCAGGCGATACCGGTGAGCTTCCGGAAGGATCCTGACGGGTTCGCCCCTTACCTTCGCGATCCCATCACGATGGCCCGTCCCTGGGCCATTCCCGGCACGCCGGGACTCGAGCATCGGATCGGGGGTTTGGAGAAGGAAGACGTCACGGGCAATGTCTCCTACGACCCGCTCAACCACGAGAAGATGGTGCGATTGCGGGCTGAGAAGGTCGCGCGGATCGCGAACGACATCCCGGAGGCCGAGGTCAACGGGAAGCCTTCAGGACGGCTGCTCGTGGTCGGCTGGGGGTCCACCCACGGCGCGATCACGGCTGCCGTGTCCCAGCGGCAGGCCCAGGGCCGATCCGTCTCCCATGTCCACCTTCGCTATCTGAATCCGCTCCCGAGGAACCTGGGGAGCGTGCTGTCGAACTTCGAGCGCATCCTCGTTCCCGAGATGAACCTGGGGCAGTTGCTGATGGTCCTCCGCGCGAAATACCTCGTTGACGCGCGGGGGCTCAACAAGATCCAAGGGAAGCCTTTCAAGGAGTCCGAGATCCTCGCCACGATCGATGAGATCCTGGAGCAGAACTGACATGAGCGAAATCCCGACCATACCGGCCCCGCTGACCAAAAAAGACTTCATCTCCGATCAGGAAGTACGCT
>QHYA01000265.1 GCA_003223995.1 Acidobacteriota bacterium
TTTTCGTACCAGTACCGGCCCGCCCAAAGGCCGAGGGCACGCCAGTAATGCGGGGACAACTCGGGAGCCACGGGAGCCGGTGAGTGGGCGAGCGATTCAGGGCTGCTGTCCAGGGGAGCAAACCAGGGCCAAGCTCGATAGATCCCGATGAGGGCCAGGTGATGCGCCGCGGCCGAGCGGTGACGGACAAAGTCCACCGCCGCGACCGCCTTGGGCAACTCGTTGGGATGCTGGCCCATGGCCGTCGCTCCCACCAAATAGTAGAAGTGTCTGTTGAAACCGGGAGGAACCAACCGTTCGATCCGGGAGAAGTCCTCGGCCTGTGCGTTCAACGGGACCGCCCTGGCGAGCAGCAGCGCGATTGCACGGGAAAGGTCCCGCTGATCGTCGGACGACAGTTTGGGTAGGGTGTCGGAGAGGAAGGGCTGCTGCACCACTTCCAAGAAGAACTCGCGATCGACCGAGCCCGCCGGGGCGTGAGTCCACCAATAGATCCATGGCAGGAGGGCGTAGGAATATCCCTTGGTAGAGAAGGCGGCGCCCGGCCGGTCCAGGGACACCAGGGGCGCGTGTGCCCCAAGTGCCAGTAAGACCACGCTGGCGAGGAAGACGGCCTGGATCTGCCTCTGGACACGCGGGAACGCATCTTGGCAGCGCGCCAGTGAGTGGGCTGCCAAAAGGAACAGAAAGGGATAGGCCGGCAGGTGGTACCGGGTGGCCCTGAAATGGCTGAATTGCACAGCCAGGGCGAACACGAAAAGGTACAGGATGCCAAACCCAACGAGCGTGGGTTGGGCCGGGTGGGTACGGGAGGGGCGCGTCTCGCGGGGCCCCCTCCCGCGATCGTTGACTCCGGCCGGTGCGGATCGCCCAGTCTTCAGACGCAAGACTCCAGCGGTCAGGATAGGGCCAAGATACAGGAGGGAGTAGACCAGGTTCGCGGCCCGTCGGTACAGGTCCCAAGCATCATCGGATGCAATCGTGCGGAGGAAGTTAACCGGGGCGAGATTCCAAGGATGGGCCAGGCCCTTCCACAGATACGCGAGTCCGAAGTGCTCCCACACGTTTCTACCACTAATCACGAGGCCGGCAAAGTGCATCTGCACATTGATGACGATCCAGGGGGCAAAGCCCACAAGAAAGCTCAGCGCGGACCACAGCACGGGCGCTCGCCAAAACCTGCCCTTGTCGTGCCAGAGCCAAAACCCCAGCGTGGCCAAGAGGGTGAGCCCGTAGATATAGTCGAACCAGAGCCCGACCCCCGCCGTGAGGCCCAGGAGCACAGGGACAACCAGCGAGCCCTCCTCCTCGGAGAGCATTCTGAAGAGGAGCAACACCGTCAGCGCAGAGAAAAAAATGGATTCCGAATGAAACCCCATGGCGGTCACGGAGTAGTCCGTGAACAGCGGCGGCGAGAAACAGAAGAGCATGGCAAAGTATCCTGCCACGCGGTCGCCGGCCGCGCGCTGAATGGTCTGGTACCAGAAGAGCAGCGCGAGCGTGAAGAGCAAGAGCGGGGCGAGCTTCAGGGCGAATAGGGTCGGCCCGAACAGCAGGAAGAAGCCTGCGGCGAGGGCTCCGATCACTAACGAGCCTAACCCATAGTTATCTGCGCGGTACTCGGTGAAAGGCAGTGTAAGGCCTGTGACGAGTTCCTGCGCGATGGCGCCACGGTACAGTTCTTCGCTTACCCAGGCGCCCAGTTGGGATGGATCGATCAGCATTAAATACAGGAGACGGCTCGCGACGAACAGCAGAAGGAATCCTGCGAGCGACACGTTGGGGGATATCACTCGGCCGCGCGCAGCTTGGTTGTCGCTTGACGTCAACGTCATTGGCTTACCGGAAGCTCCAGCGCGCTTGGGGCCGGTCCCTCGAAGAGCGCCTCAAATTGAGCTTTCCCTCGCTGAATGGACGCGAGGCTCCTTGCTGAGAAGCCCTTCGTCCCTGCCATCCAAAATGGACTGTCATGACCCTTCCAGGGGAATAGGGAAAAGTGCTCGTCCTCGCCCAGTGCCATCCCCCAGCCTTCCAGGAGGCCCTCCTGATAGGCGGGCGGGAAACGCTCCAGCTCGGCAGGCGGGACCCAATGAGAAGTGATGAGGAAAGTAAACAGGGCTTGCCCGACGCCTTGGAGGAAATATCGCTGCACCGGAGGATCGAGCCGCGGCAGGAACGCTTGCACGCGGCCGTTGAGAAGGCTCAGGGATCGATCAGCGTCGTACCAATACCGGCCCCTCAAATGGCCGACGGCCCGCCAGTAATGCGGGAGCAACTCTGGAGCCACGTGAACTGGTGCGGTGGCGAACGCTTCAGGGCCCGCGTCGAGGGAAGCAAGTTCGGGCCACGACCGGTAGATGCCGACCATGGCCACGTGATACGCCGTGGGCGAGCGGTGACGGACAAACTCCACCGCTGCGACCGCCTTCAGCAACTCGTTGGGATGCCGGCCCATGGCCGTCGCTCCCAACTCATAGTAGAAGTGTCTGTTGAAACCGGGAGGAACCACCCGCTCGATCCGGGAGAAGTCCTCGGCCTGTGCGTTCAACGGGACCGCCCTGGCGAGCAGCCACACGATCCCACGGTACAGCTCTCGCTGATCGTCAGACGACAGTTTGGGGAGGATGTCGGAGAGGAAGGGCCGCTGCCCCAGTGCTAGATCGAACTCGCGATCGACCGAGCCTACCGGTACGTGATTGTCTAAATAGATCCCTGGCAGGAGGGCGTAGGCATATCCCTTGGCGGAGAGGGTAGCGCCTGGCCGGTCCAGGGACAACAGGGGCACGTGTGTCCCAAGTCCCAATACGACCACGCTGGCGACGAAGATGGTCTGGATCTGCCGCTGGACACGCGGGACCAGGTCCTGACAGCGCGCAATCGAGTGGGCCACGAACAAGAACAGGAAGGGATAGGCGGGCACGTAGTAGTGGGCGGACCTGAAATCGCTGAATTGCACGGCCAGTGCGAACACGACAAGGTACAGGATGGCGAATCCGGCGAGCGTGGGTCGGGGCGGTCTGGATCCGGTCGGTTCGGAGCGGACCGTCCTCAGCCACAAGACGCCAGCCGTGAGGATGGAGCCTAGATACAAGAGGGAGTAGAGCAGGTTCACGGTCCGTCGGTACAGATCCCAAGAATCATCGGACCCAATCGTGCGGAGGAATTCAACAGGGAAGAGTCTCCAGGGATGGGGCAAGCCGTCCCACAGATGTGCGAGTCCGAAGTGCTCCCACACATTCTTGTCATAGATCACGAGCCCGGCAAAGTGAGTCTGCACATTGATGATGATCCAGGGGGAAAAGCCCACAAGAAAGCCCAGCGCGAACCACAGCACGGGCGGTCGCCAGAACTTTCCCTTGTCGTGCCAGAGCCAAAACCCCAGCAGGGCCAGGAGGGTGAGCCCATAGATATAGGCGAACCAGAGCCCAACCCCCGCGGTGAGTCCCAGGAGCGCAGGGACAGCGGGCGATGGCTTTTCCTGGGAGAGCATTCTGAAGAGGAGCAACACGGTCAGCGCAGAAAACAGGATAGATTGCGCATGATCGCCGAGTGCGGCCACGGAGTAGGCGGTCAACAGAGGGGGTGAGAAGCAGAACAGGAGGGCGAAGTAGCATGCCACGCGCTCGCCGGCAGCGCGCTGGAGGGTCGAATACCAGAAGGCCAGCGCGAGCGTGGACACCAAGAGCGCGGCGAGCTTCAGTGCGAACAGGGTCGGCCCGAACAGCAGGAAGAAGCCCGCGGCGAGGGCTCCGATCACCAACGTGCCTAACGCAAAGTTATTCGTGCGGTACTCGGGGAAGGGCAGTGTAAGGCCCGTGACGAGTTCTTGCGCGATGGTGCCCACGTACAGCTCGTCGCCTAGTTGCGGGGGAACATAGCCTGGATGAATCAGCACCACGTACAGGAGACGGCTTGCGACGAACAGCAGCAGGAATCCACCGAGCGAGACGTTTATCGCGGGAGGGGGCCCATCACCCGTTGCATCTGGGGGAGCAACGGGTACCCGACGCGCCCCTCCCGTACCCACTTGGGCATCGCCTGAAGGCATCATCATGGGCGTGGAGAGGGCTCCAGCGCGTTTGGGGCCGGTCTCTCAAAGAGCGCCTCAAATTGCGCTTTCCCCATAGATGTGGGCGACGTGCTCCAGCTCAGCAGGCGAAAGCCAAGGAGAATCGCTGAGGTAAGCAAACAGGAGTTGCCCGACGCCTTGGAGGAAATATCGCTGCACCGAAGGATCGAGCCGCGGCAGGAACGCTTGCACGCGGCCGTTAAGAAGGCTCAAGGACCGATCGGCGTCGTACCAGTACCGGCCTGCCAGATGGCCGAGGGCTCGCCAGTAATACGGGAGCAACTCTGGAATCACGTGAACTGGTGCGGTGGCGAACGCTTCAGGGCCGCTGTTTAGGGCAGCAACATAGGGCCAAGACCGGTAGATGCCGACCAAGGCCAGGTAATGCGCTGCGGCGGAGCGGTGACGGACAAACTCCACCGCCGCGACCGCCTTGGGTAACTCGTTGGGATGCTGGACCATGGCCATCCCTCCCAACTGATAGTAGAAATATCTATCGAACCCGAGAGGAACCAACCGCTCAATCCGGGCGTATTCCTCGGCCTGTCCGTTCAATGGGGCCGTCTCGGCGAGCAGCAGTGCGATCCTACGGGACAGCTCCTGCTGATCGTCGGACGACAGTTTGGGGAGGATGTCGGAGAGGAAGGGCCGCTGCACCATTTCGAGGAGGAACTCGCGATCGACCGAGCCTGCCGGTGCGTGCGTGTATAAATATCTGAATGGCATGCGGGCGTAGGAGTATCCCTTGGCGGTGAGGGCAAAGCCCGGCCGGTCTAGGGACAACAGGGGCGCGTGCGCCCCAATGCTTAACACGACCACGCTGGCGGCGAAGATGGCCTGGATCTGCCGCTGGACACGCGGGACCAGGTCCTGACAGCGCGCCAGTGAGTAGGCCACGAGAACGAAGAGGAAGGGATAGGCCGGCATATGGTACCTGGCCTCTCTGAAATCGCTGAATTGCACGGCCAGGGCGAACACGATGAGGTACAGGATGGCGAATCCGGCGAGCGTGGGTCGGGGCGGTCTGGATCCGGTCGGTTCGGAGCGGACCGTCCTCAGCCACAAGACGCCAGCCGTGAGGATGGAGCCTAGATACAAG
>QHYA01000266.1 GCA_003223995.1 Acidobacteriota bacterium
GCCGCTACGTGGGCCAGGCCCGCGACTTCAACGATCTTTCTCACCCGTTGATGCTGGCCGCGGGAGGACACGTCCTGGAGATGGAGTATCCGGGCTTCCAGACACTCCGCGTCGAGATCGACTCGGAGGCTGGGCGCAGCTACGACCTGCATTTCGAGCTCTACGAGGGGGAGGGAGACGACCCGCGCTCCATCAAGCCTTCGACCAGCGAGGACGAGTCCGTGCAAGTGATTTCTGCAAGCAAGAAGGGTACGCCAAGGGCCAGGAAGTAGATCACGGAGCCAAGGGCCCCCCGGATTCGCCCGCTTGTCCTCCAGCATCCAGCCGATGAGGGGGCCGCTGATCCATTAAGCTCAAGAATTGACCCAGGCCTATGGGCAGCACGCACGGGGAGTTCCTTTCGGCAAGGCGATTCGGCGGGTCGTCAGCACCCGGAATCGTCTTCTTTATCATCGGCGCGTCTTGTCTGCTCCTAGGCGTCAGCCTGTTGCTGGTTGGTGCCCTGGCAATGTTCATGGTGGCGGTAATCGTCCCCCTTGGGCTTCTCTCAAGTAATACGCTCCGCCATCCTCCAGTCCTGATTGCCTTGCTAGTGCTTGTTCTGTATCTATGCAGTCTGCTCGGGTTCCTGAGTGGCGTCCTTAATCTTCACTATGGTGAAGCTCTAGAAGAGCACCGACGCTTGGAGATTCGTCGTTGGCGGCGCAGGATCCTGCTACTGGACACGATTGTGGTTCCGGCGCTGGCAATATGTGCGTTGTTATCCCTTTTGCTTCTGTCAGGCTGGCACCTTTAGCCTTGATGTGAGTTCAACCTCCCAGTGTCCATTCGGGAGGCAGTCGCTCGAGAACGAAGCGCTTCACAGCAAGGGCGGCGTGCCTCGCCTCGTCCGCCGTATCGCCACTGGGCCAGAAGTCATGGTCGTATCTCAGCTCGACGGCGTAGGGGGTGAGGGGTTCCACGAGGGCCATGAGACTCTGGAACGAAGGGTCTCTCCCGACGCATAGCTCCACGAGCTTGGACAGGTTATGAGTGAAGGGGTATTCAGTTTCCGAGAAGGTTAGGAACGCCTTCAGGAACTTCTCCGCCGCCTGCTGGGCGTGAAAGCAGGCAGCGTCCATCGCCCCGGTCGAGAGAACCCCCTCGAGAGCATTGAGGTCGCTCTCGGCCTTGCGGAGTAGTCCCTGGACCAGGTCACGCTGCTCTTTCATAGAGAACCCTTCCGGTGCGGATGGCATGAGTCACGAAGGCCTGGGGCACTTCTGCCCATTCCTCCACCTCGGCCGGCGTGTAGACGAGGATGTCGAACTCCGCCGGGACATCCGCGAGGAGGCGGTAGAGGGGCGCCGATCGCCGGAAGCGCGGTTCCTGAGAATCTTTGATCACCAAGATGTCGAAGTCGCTCGAAGGCCGGGAGCTCCCGGTCGCGTGACTCCCGAAGAGGATGATGCGGTCCGGATGGATGGCATCGAGGATGCGCGCCACCGTGACGTCGAGGACATCGTGCAGCTCTTTGGCGGTCATCATCTCCTCGCAGGTCGACGCCAGCCGTCGATGTCGTGTGCAAACCAGCTTCGAACCTCAGCGAGCTACTCAGGAAGCATTGTATCCGATCCCCGATGCACCGACAGGCCAACGGCCGCGCGGCGGCCGACCGCGAAGCGTCCTGGAGCCGCACCTTCAGGCCATTCAACACCCTGGCACCCGGAATGTCATAGTTTCGAGGCTACACAGCCACGGCCCAAAAGCTCGCCTGCCTACGCATCGCCGACCGCGTCACCGCGGCCGTCGTAAGGTTCGCTATCGGCCCGGGGGAATGTCCTATCCGCTCATCCCGCATCTCCAAAGCGCCAGCTCAAATCTGGATCATGCCGCCATCCACCACAAGCTCGGTCCCGACCACGTATCCGGACTCCTCGGAAGAAAGGTAAAGGACCGCGGCGGCGATTTCCTCGGGCCGACCGAAGCGTCCCAGCGGCACCTTCGAGGTAATCCATTCCTTGGTCTGCCGGAGCTGCTCCTGCGGCAGGCCCATCCGATCGAGAATGGGGGTTTCCACGGGTCCCGGGCTGACGACGTTGACGCGCACTTTCTTCTGCAGCAGATCGGCGGACAGGGTCTTCGCCAAATTGACGACCGCGGCCTTGGAGGCACCATAGACGCTCGAGTTGGGAATCCCCATGTGCGCATTGATCGAGGCGTTCAAGACCACGGCGGCGCCCTCTGACAGAAGCGGCACGGCCTTCTGGATCGTGAAGAACGCGCCTTTCAGGTTGGTGGCCATCGTCTCGTCGAAGAACTCCTCGGTCACGGCCTCGAAGGGGACGAATTTCCCGATACCTGCGTTGACGAACAGCGCGTCGATACGGCCGAATCTCTCCTGGATCCGGTGCATCGCAGCGGTGATGTCCGCCACCCGCGACATGTCGGCCTTGATCACCAGGGCTTCGGCCCCCAGCTCCTTCTGCGCGGTCTTGAGGGTGGTCTCACTGCGCCCCGTGATTGCCACTCTTGCCCCCTCGCGGACGTACGCCTTCGCGGTCGCGAGACCGATCCCACTGTTTCCGCCAGTCACCACCGCCACCTTGCCCTTGAATCGCTCCATTGTCACGACCTCCCGTTCGATGGCGTCGACGAACGATTTCGTTCGCGCCCGCCTCCGTGTCAGTTCAAGCGGCGTGCCAGCCCATCGCTTTCAGGCTTTAGCCCCACAAGACGCTGTGGGCATCGCTTATTGCTGGGCAGGACGCGGCGACCGGGGCGGGACCGGCTGCTCAGAATCGAACAACTGCGGAATATCCGAGTGCTGAAGACATAGGGGCGTTTCCGGCCGATTCTTCATGTGTGCACGCCGGACCTCCACCCTCACAGGCCGGCATCATCTGGAGGACATCGAATGGAAACGCTCACGCCCGCCTCGACCGTCCGGCACACCACAATCCGTGTCTCGACCAGGGGGTCCACGGAGTTCATCGATCTGACCGAGCGCCTCGACGCGCTCGTCGCGGAATGCAACCTTCGCATTGGCTTCGTCAACGTTCAGAGCCTGCACACGACGGCGTCGATCGTCGTGAACGAGCACGAGCCGCTGCTGCTCGCCGACTTCACGACCTTGCTCGAACGAGTCGTGCCGCGCGGCTCCGGCTATCGGCACGACGATCCGACGGCTCGCACCGTCAATTTCAGCGCCGACGAGCGCGTCAACGGCCACGCCCACTGCCAGGCGCTGCTGCTCGGCGCGTCGGTCTGCCTGAATGTGATTGACGGTCGCCTGCGCCTCGGCCGGTGGCAGCGCGTCTTCCTCGTCGAGCTGGACGGGCCGCGCGAGCGCGAGATCTCGATCGTGATCCTCGGCGAGGCCGGCCGATGAAGGTCAAGATGATCCTGCCGGCGCTGACCGAGGCAACCAGCCCGTTCTGGCGCCCCATCAAGTACTCGCTGTTTCCCCCGCTCGGCCTCGCGACCCTGGCGGCGTACCTGTCTCCCGACGATGACGTTCACATCCAGGACGAGCACGTCGAGCGACTCGACCTGGACGACGCGCCCGATCTGGTCGTGATCCAGGTCTACATCACGTCGGCGTATCGCGCGTACCGCATCGCGGATCACTACCGGCGCAAGGGTGCACACGTCGCGCTGGGCGGTCTGCACGTCACATCTCTGCCCGAAGAAGCCGCGGCGCACGCCGACACGATCTTCCTCGGGCCGGGCGAGGATACCTGGCCCGCGTTCCTCTCCGACTTCAGGCGCGGCTGCGCCGAACGGCTGTATCAATCGCGCACGAGAACGCTGGCGGGCGTGCCGCCGATCCGGCGCGATCTGATCAAACGCCACCTGTATCTGGTCCCCAACTCGATCGTCGTGTCGCGCGGATGTCCGCATGTCTGCGATTTCTGTTACAAGGAGGCCTTCTTCGAGGGTGGACGGTCGTTCTACACGCAAACCGTGGACGCGGCGCTCGCCGAAATTGACCGTCTGCCCGGCCGCCATCTGTATTTCCTCGACGATCACCTGTTTGGCGATCGCCGGTTCGCCGGCGCGCTCTTCGACGGCATGCGCGGCATGGGACGGCTGTGGCAGGCTGCCGTCACGGTGAACGCCGTCCTCGCGTCGGGCCTTCTCGAACGAGCCGTCACCTGCGGGCTTCGCAGCCTATTCGTCGGGTTCGAAACGCTGGATCCGGCAAACCTGCTGGAGCAGCGGAAGTACCAGAACCTGCGACGCGATTACGGGGAGGCCATCCGGCGCCTCCACGGTCTGGGCGTCATGATCAACGGAAGCTTCGTCTTCGGCATGGATGCCGACGATGCGTCGGTGTTCGAGCGGACCGTGGAGTGGGCGATTCGCCAGGGCATCGAAACCGCGACGTTCCATATCCTGACGCCGTACCCGGGCACAGCGCTGTACCGGCGACTTGCGGCTCAAGGGCGCATCACCAGCTCCGACTGGGATCGGTTTGACACCCGCCACGCGGTGTTCTCGCCTGCGCGGATGTCGCCGACCGAGCTCGAGCGCGGGTACCGCGGGGCGTATCGGGATTTCTATCGTTGGGGATCGATCGTGCGCGGAGCGTGGGCGCATGGAAACGCGATTGCGGGTCTGCGTCACGCCGCCTACGCCTCCGGCTGGAAGAAGTTCGAGCCGCTGTGGGATCTGGTCATCCGGGCGAAACGCGCCGGGATGATGCTGCCGGTGCTCGAGACCATTCTGAGCGCCTTCGGGACACGCGCGTCTCGCGGGACCAATGCCGTCTGTCCGCCCAAGGAGTATGAGATGTTGATCAGCCAGGAAAACACGAAAGCACGAAGTCCAATTTGATTTCGTGATCGGGATTTCCACGATTCTCGCCCCCGATGGCAGCGCCCCTTCCGTAACCAGCTCCCGGAAGACGGGGTTCCAGAGGTCCCTCGGGCTGTAGGACGGTTTCGGGACTTCCGCCAAGCGTGCTGGTTGCCCCAGGATGAGGTGCACCTTCCGCTGAATGAGATAGTCGAGGCTGGCCCTCCTCCTGTGCCCCGAGCCCCTCCCCTCCGTCCGGCCGTTTCTTGCGATCCACGAGTCGTTGACGCCCAGGATATCGACTGCCGACAGGCCCGAGTAATACGGGATCGCTCCGGCTGCCGTCGTCGCGATCATAACCTTCGGGTCATGACGAAAGGCTTCGCCGAGCCTCTTGCCAACCTGAACGAAGTTCCATTCTGGCTCCGAAACGTTTGCGTAAAGCAGCCGGATCGGAGTGATCCCTCTGCGGATCGGCGACCTCTCGAAGGTGGCTACGTGGAGCAGGGAGCCCGCCACCACGAGCGCCCCGAGCGCCGCCCGCCCTCTCACACGGGGTGTGAAGCCGAGAAGCGTCATGGTCACGAGGACCATGATCAACGGAAGAGCCGGCACGATCATCCGGAACTCCATGAAGTCGCCTCCGACGATCGCCACGTACAAAAGCCACAGGAGAACGATACCGAGAAGAATCCGGATCTCGAAGGTCCACGCAATTCGCTTCCGCCACAGGAGCAAGGGACACAGGATCACGAATGGGAAGAGCAGATAGGACAAGAAGAACATGCAGACGTAGTAGATTCCGAACGGGACGTAGGCTGTCATCGCCTTGGCGTAAAAGGCATTGGGCAGAATGGATCCGTAGATTCGGGAGAGCAGGGATATGGCCAGCAGGGAGCTTGCGCCCCAGGCCCGGTGTGCGTGACCCGCGAGCACGAGGTACACCAGGACCGTCACCAGACAGGTTTCGAGCTGCGTTTCGAGGCCACCGGTCGCGTAGGAGCTGAATGTGAAGTTGACGCCGAGCAGAAGGACTGTGAGCAGCCCTGCCAGCCGAGAGCCAAGAAGCAGCACCGCGAGTCCGTACGTGACGCCAAGGGTGATCGGATAGAGGATAAGGCCGAGGCAATACGCGAAGGTGATCGGATCGATCCTGAGGAGATGAGGCACTGCCATGAGTACGGTCCAGAGAAAATTCGTGTACCCCTCGATGGGTTCGTTGACGTTCCATACAAGCCCCCGTCCCTCCGCCAGGTTGCGTGCGTATCGAAACGAAATGAAGGCATCGTCCTGGATGAAGCGGTTGCACCAGGCCAGCGTCTCAGCTCCCACCAAGATCACGGCCAGAGCGAGGAAGGAACGCCGGCCGGAGAAGGCGGATCGGCAATCAACCACGGCTTGAACCTCGTAGCGCCATGGCTCGGGGGCTTTCTTGCGCGAGTCCATCCATCATGGCCGGTCGTCCACCGACACAAGGCAACGAAGGCAGGTCCAAGGGCGGCCGAGGGCCGGCCTCTGGATCCTTAGAGTTCCGCGCCAGCCACGGCCTGTCAAGATCTGGAAAGAACGAGCTCGGCTGACTCGGCGACCTTCCTTACGCCATCAGGCTCGTCAGGCCCGAACCGGCCCCA
>QHYA01000280.1 GCA_003223995.1 Acidobacteriota bacterium
TGCGAGGCGACGATCACCGCGCCGCTGTAAGCGGTCAGGAATTCCTCGAGCCAGGTGAGAGATTCGATGTCCAGATGGTTGGTCGGCTCGTCGAGAAGCAAGAGGTCAGGCCGCGCCAGAAGAAGCTTCGCGAGGGCCACCCGCGTCCGGAACCCTCCCGACAGCGAGCCAAGGGGTGCGTGGCACTGCTCGGCGGGGACGCCAAGCCCTCCGAGAATCCGCCGGGCCTCGGCCTCCAGCTCGTATCCGCCGAGGGACTCGAAGAGATGCCGCAGCTCTCCGTAACGGGCGATGAGCCGCTGCTGATGCTCGCCAGAGACCGCGCCCATCTCCTGCTCGAGCCGTTCGAGCTCCTCCTCCATCCTGCGGATGGATGCGTTGGCGTCGAGCACCTCCGCGAGGACCGACCATCCCGCAGGAGAGCCCGCCGCCTCCTGGGGCAGATAGCCGATCGTCGCGCTTCGCGGGTGTCGCACCGTCCCCTCGTCGCATCCTTCCTCGCCGGCCAGGATCCTCAGAAGGGTCGTCTTTCCGGCTCCGTTGGGTCCGACCAGCCCGATGCGCGCACCGCTTTCGATGTGCCAGTCGAGACCGCGCAACAGCACCCTGCCCGAGTATTGCTTGAAAAGCCCCTCGACCTGGATCATGACAGTGAGCTCAATTGGCCGGTTTGCCCGGACCCCCTTCCCTCGCTATATTCGCAGTGATGCCGAGACGCTCCACCGGCTCGCCCCTCGCCGACGCAGCTGCGGCGACGAGGCTCGCAGCTTGCCTCCCCACCGTTCGGAAAAGCTTCGCGGCCGCCCTCGCCGCCTCCGTCCTCCTCCTTCTGCCGGGCCTTTCCTGCACCTCGCCGCGGGTCAAGGTCGAGCGCGTCAACGAGCCTCTGGAAACCGCGACCGATTTCCCGCTCCACACGGAGCACTGGTCCGAACCGAAGATCTTCCAGCTCCGCCGGCAGGAAGGCCTCGACCGCGTCGCGCAAGGGGCCCGGGACGATCTCGACCTCTTCCTCAGGCTCGGCTCCTGGACTCGTGCACAGTGGCCTGTCGGAGATCCCGAGCCTTACCCGCCCTGCAACGGTGTGGATATTCTAGCGGCGATACGCTGATCCGACCTACAACGTCCACTACATGGACAGCTCCGGCCGGCCGCTCAACGCCATGGACCTCCACGAGGCCTATCTTTCTCGCCGCATCCGGGATGTCCTTCCGGTGGAGGGGGTCCCCCCGCCGCGTGACGGCAAGCGGATCGAGTCGCTTCCCGAGCGAGGAATCGATTTCTACGCGAACCTGGCCTTCTCGACCCGCTCCGACCTCGCGCACCTGCAAGCGCCCCTGACGATGACGGACAGGGAGAGGATGTTCGTTCGCTACGACGATCCGAGGGGAGGAAACTTCAAGCACATGAAGTTCGCGCTCGCGACTCGCCGGATCGCCGATCTCTACCCGGCTGTCGCCCAGGTCGACGCCCAGATCGAGAAGATCGATGGGGAGACCGTCCTCGTGGATTTCAGCACGCGCGGCTCCCTCCCCCACTTTCTGGCCTACCAGGTCCGTCTGGACAGAGGGGCATGGCGACGCTGCGGACCCAGAGTGGAGTGGGCGGTGCCCGCGGGCGTGCACCTGCTCGAGGTGTCGGCCGTCAACGCCGCCGGGGTCGTGGGGCCGGTCTTCGGACTGCGCGCGACCCGGAGCTCCTGAGCGACCGCCACTTGGATCCTCACCTTCGACTCGTCCAGACCAATGAATCGCGCAGCGTTGCTCATGACCGGTCCTCCGCATGTGGCTCCGCGCCACGGTTAGGTGCTTCCCACCGCAGCGTAATCCACGGCCTACGGATGGGGCGGATGGGTCGGTCAATCCATGATGTCTATGACCCGCGGGCGGGGCCGGCGCGGGCCCGGATCGATGTAGAAGCGGATGTCCACGGTGTGATCTTATATCGCCGATGAAGAGCAGCGTCCACGCGTTTGATCGAGACGCATAACGTCGCGGGTAACCTGCGGGCCGAACCGGCGCGGCACTTGCGGTTTTTGCAAGGAACGTGACGCGGCGGACCGAAAGGTTGACGCGGATTTTAGGCCGCCTCGTTCGACTTTGCGCGTTCGTACAGCGTCTCGGGGGCGATGTCAGCGCCATTCGGCCACGTCACCGTTCCTGCTTCGAGGAAGAAACGCTGGAAGTAGGTCGTGTCTTTGAGCGGCTCGAAGACTGGCCCCTCTAGCCAGGGCAAGAAGTCAATCGTTCTCTCTACTCCATCGCTAAACACGACGTGAATCAGGTACCCGCCACGGTACTCAGCTCGCATTATCGTTGGTAAGAAACTCAAAGCGCCTCCTCAATCGAGCGGTGCGATTCTCTCGAGAGGCTCACCAGACTTCACCCGATGCCAGTTGGCATCCAACTCTTGCTGACGTGAAGTCGCCCACTCCTCGATCAGTCGAAGAGCAGTCCGTGATCGTAGAGCCCCGCGAGAATCTTGCCGTCGAAAGTGAACGTCGCCTGCTGTCCCTGGTATTCGGCATGGAAGTGAGCGACGCCGTGCTCCCGGTAGAACATCCGGATCACGATGCCGAAGAACGTCGAGATTACAGGCACGTCTTGATCTTACTCCCGCCACTTCTGACGCCCGCGCTAACCCGCGGGCCGAGACGGGCGCGCGCCTTGCCTGCTAACCTGACCACCCACCTTTCGACCACGAGCCAAGGCACGTGCCCGGCCGGACCGTCGGGTTGAGCGCGTTGTTAGCCCCCGAACATCTAGCGGAATTCCTTGAAGAAGTCATCATCGATCTCATATATTGTGACTGTTTTCAGCCCCAACTCAAGGTCCACGAACATGTCGATCATCTTCTGCCCGTCAACGAGTTCAATCGGAGGGACCCCATCGCGCGCCGCCTCCTTCCGAGCCTCGCTTGTGAAGACTCCAGTAGTCATGATGATGCCCTTGTCCGCACGACCCTGCATCGCGCCACGGAAGTCACGGACGTGGGATGGTGTCACGGCGTCCCGAAATCGCTTGCACTGAAACAGAACCTTGAAACTCACGAGAGGGTTTACTTGAAGGGTTCCGTAACCATCGATTCCGCCGTCATTACTTCGACCAGTGACGACAACCTGAACAAAGCCAGATTCGCGAAGCAATCGTTGGCAGAGACGCTCAAAGCCGGGAGGTGGCAGGGCGAGGAGCGTTTCGGAAAGGCGGAGGCGGAAACTAGCGGCCGCCGGAAGGTCTTTTTCCGGCGCCTGTGCTTCGTCCTCCGGAACTTTTTCTTTCCGCCTCTTTCGCTCCTCTGCGAAGATCTTAACCCACTTCAGGAAGATCGTGCGTGCGTCCTGTAGACTCAATCGCGTGGAACGACCCTTGTCAGTAAGGTTCCAGACACCTCGTTTAGAGGACTCGAGGAGTCCCTCTCTCGTTAGATAGAATCTTGCCCAGGCGACTTGGTTATGAAACCTCGGGCTACCAGAATCGAGCAACTCGCTTCGAACATCCTCCGGCAACTTGAGGTCAAGGGCGATGTGCTCTTCGACTTCGGCGGGGGTACCAGAACCGCCCAACGCCCGAAGGGCATCCAGGACCGGCCCGAAGTATCGAACAAATACGGCTCCTTCAGCCTGTTCCCGCGGGGTTTTCATTGATTTCTCATGGCATGAGGCGGCTACAATTCTACTGGTCCCTGCTCGCAGCCTGCCGCCTTCGCGCGGCGTCCGGCAACGCGATGTCCACATGAGATCCGAAGGCGACGGACGGGATGCCGGCGGCCGCCGGATCAGCTTTCAATCGCTTCAGCGCCTCGACCCCGTAGAAGCTCCGCCCGTCGAGATCGACGATGGCGAGGGAAGGGGTCTCGCGGCCCGCCGAGGCGAGGAATGCCTCGACGCTTCCCACCGACTCGCACCTTCCCCCCGCGCGCCGGGCCTGCTCCCCAATGCGGGATGAGAACATCAGGTCCGTCACCAGGGCGAGCACGCGCCGCACCGGTCCGGGAGAACCTTGGCTCACGGGACTACCGGAAGGGACGTGACGCGCGCCGGGATTCTTCCATCCTGATCCGGCAGCACGATTTCGACCTCAGTGCCCGGCTCCTCATGCGCGATCCTGATGTATCCGAGACCGATCGTCTCCCCGGCGGCGAGGGACCTCACGGCGCTCGTGAGCGTCCCGGCCTCGCGACCGTCGGCGAGAATGCGGGAGCCGGCGGGCGGCGGTTGAGCCTCCCCCATCCGGAAGCCGACGAGGCGCTTGCTCACCTTGTCATAGGTGTTGAGCCGGGCGACGACCTCCTGGCCGAGGTAGCACCCCTTTGTGAGGCTGATCGCCGCGTCGAGCCGCGCTTCCCAGGGGTTGTAGTCCTCGGTCAGCTCTGCGCTCCCCTCCGGCAGGCCGTCTTCGATCCTCATGATGTTGCGCGCTTCCTCCCCGGCCGGCCCGCCGTGTAAGGCGCGTGCGGCCGAGACGGCCATGTGGAACAGCTCGGAGGCTGCGGGGGCGTCGGCGATGACCTGGAAGGTCGGGCGCGGTCCGGCTTCCTCCCCCATGACAGTCGCCTCGATACCGCCGATCACGATCCCGAGCGCTCTATGCGGCTCGATCGCCGAGGCAGGCACGTCGGTGAGGGCCCTGATCACTTGAGGGGCGAGGGGTCCCGTCACACGGAAGGCACCCCCTTCTCCAGTGATGTCGGTCAACGCCACCTGGTCCATCACGATGTA
>QHYA01000199.1 GCA_003223995.1 Acidobacteriota bacterium
TGGCCCCCGGCGAGCCTGAACTTGCCCAGGACGGTCTTCAGCGTCTGGGAGACGGACATGTAGTGCCCGCGGGCGCGAGCGGCGCGCCGCCGGCCAGCTGCGGGCGAGCGGGCCGGCAGCCAGCCGGCAACTCGTCACCATCGATCAGCGGTCCAAAAGGTCGCCGTCCAGTCCAGGGCGGGGAGGGTTGTCGGCACGCCGGCCGGAAGCTATCTTCCGGTGAGAGCCGCGCTGCTATACTCCGCGCCTGCGAGGTGACCATGGCCGCTCCCATTCCCCGCTGCCAACGATCCGTCTCCACTGCCTTGCTGGTGGTGGGGACCTTCTCGTGCTGCTGGCTGTCCTGTTCCTGCACCGTTCCTTCGCCGACGAATGACAGGCAGGCGCAGACGGCCGGCAACGCAGGGGAGAGCGCCGCCTCGCCGGCCGGTTCCCCCAGCGGACCCGCATCCCCAGGCAGTGTGGCTCCGACCGGCGGGGGCCCGGCACGACCGGCGGGGGCCAGCGGGGGAGCAGCCGCCCCTGGAACGGCGGCGATCCCTGCCGCGGAGAAGACCGGCGACTCCACGGCCGAAGCGCCTTATGTCTCTCCCGAAGCCTGGTTCTACCGCCCGAGGCCGCAGGTCCCCCTGGGGCAGCCCGGGAAGGACGGCTCGACCCTCTACACGAACGAGGACCTCCAGAAGCTCGGCACGCCGCCCGGTTCCTCCAACGACGCCAGCTCCACCGTGGCCGCTTTCGGGGAGCAATACCAGAAGAGCCAGGCGGGCGAGAAGCAGAACCGCGAGGGGCTTCTGAAGCTGCGGGCCGAAGCGGAGCAGCGCAAGCGCAGCCTCGAGGCCGAGCTGGACCGGCTGAAGCGGCGCGAGAACCACCTGCGCAATCCGCTCCTGCCGGCCGTCCCCCTGACCGACGAGGAGAAAAGCAGCGAGAAGGGGCTGAACGGCCGTTCGCTGACGGAGCAGATCGAGAAGCGAAGGAAGGAGATCCAGGCCGAGATCGACAAGGAGAACGCCCGCATCGAGTCCTTCACCCCCCGATGACCCCCATCCTGATCGTGGAGGACAAGAGCAGCCTGCGGGCGATGCTCCGTCAGACGATGGAGGCGGCCGGGTACGCCGTCGATGACGTGGGCGACGGCAGGACGGCCATCGAACGGCTGGCCACCAGCCGCTACCTCGCCGTGCTTTCGGACCTCAAGCTGCCGCGAGCCGACGGGCACGAGGTGCTGCGCGCCGCCCTGGAGGCGGACAGCACCATCCCGGTGATCGTCATGACCGCCTATGGGACGGTGGAGGACGCCGTGGCGGCGATGAAGGCGGGCGCCTTCGATTTTCTCGCCAAGCCGGTGGACACGGACCACATGCTGCTCCTCCTGCAGCGGGCCCTGGAGCGGCGTCAGCTGATGCTCGAAAACATCGTCCTGCGGGAAGAGTTCGCCGAGCGGCTCGGCTTTCCGCGCATCCTCGGCGAGCATCCGGCTATCATCGAGGTCGGGCGGCAGATCCAGCGCGTCGCGCCGACCGACGTGACGGTGCTGCTGCTCGGGGAGAGCGGCACCGGCAAGGAGCTGTTCGCCCGGGCGATCCATCAGCTCTCCCCCCGCCGGGGGCGCCCTTTCGTCGCGCTGTCCTGCGCGGCGATCCCCGAAACGCTGATCGAGAACGAGCTGTTCGGCCACGAGAAGGGGGCCTACACCGGGGCGAGCAGCTCGCGCATGGGGCGGCTCGAGATGGCCGACGGCGGGACGCTGTTCCTCGACGAGGTCGGCGAGCTGCCGCCGGCGGTCCAGGCGAAGCTGCTGCGGGTGCTTCAGGAAAGGGCCTTCGAGCGGATCGGCGGCAACAAGACGATCGAGGTGGACATCCGCATCCTCGCCGCCACCAACAGGGACCTCAGGCGGGGGGTTGCGGAGAAGAGCTTCAGAGAGGATCTTTACTTCCGCCTTTCCGTGGTGCCGATCGTCATTCCGCCGCTGCGCGAGAGGGCCACGGACATCCCGGTCCTGGCGGGACACTTCCTGCAACGATGCTGCCGGGAGGCCGGGCGCCGGCCGATGACGCTGTCGAGCGGGGCCATGGCGCTGCTGGAGGGCCACGACTGGCCCGGGAACATCCGCGAGCTGGAGAACTGTCTCGAGAGGGCGGTGATCGTCGCCGACGGCGACGTGATCGAGCGCGAGCACCTCGACCTGCCCTCGCGGCGGCGTGACCGGGAGGTCGAGGTGCTGAAGCGGCTGATCGGAGAGGCGCGGGGTCCGGATGAGGCCGCGTCTCGGGCGGCGCAGCTTGCCGAGCGGATCTGGATCGAGGAAGCGCTGCGCTCCTGCCGCGGGGACCGCCGGTCCGCAGCGGAGGCCCTCGGGCTGAGCCCGGAGGAGCTGAGCGCGCGTCTCGGGCGGCTCGGCGTGATGGATCGCTAAGGCGCGGATCGCTGAGGCCCGACAGAGCTCCGTGGGCAGGAGATGGGAAGGAAATGACCGTGCAGGACAGCGCCGGGGCGAGGAGGCCGGGCGTGCGCAGGATCTTGATACTGGGAGCGGCGGGGCGTGACTTTCACAACTTCAACGTCGGGTTCCGCGAGGACGCCTCCAGCCGAGTGGTCGCCTTCACCGCGGCGCAGATCCCCAACATCGATGGGAGGCGCTACCCGCCGCAGCTCGCCGGGCCGCTCTACCCGGAAGGGATTCCGATCCATCCGGAGTCGGACATGGAGCGGCTCATCCTCGAGCAGAGGATCGACGAGGCGATCTTCGCCTACAGCGACGTCTCCCACGAGCACGTGATGCATCTGGCCGCGCGGGCCTTCGCCGCGGGCGCCGGCTTCCGGCTGATGGGCCCCTCGGAGACGATGCTCCAGGCCAGGGTGCCGGTCGTGTCGGTGTGCGCGGTGCGGACCGGAGCGGGAAAGAGCCAGACCACCCGCAAGGTCGCGCGCCTGCTGGTCGAGAACGGCCTGAGGGTCGTCGTGGTCCGGCACCCCATGCCCTACGGCGATCTCGTCGCCCAGCGCGAGCAGCGCTTCGCGACTCTCGAGGACCTCGACCGCTCCCACTGCACGATCGAGGAGAGGGAGGAGTACGAGCCTCACATCGCCCGGGGGACCGTGGTCTACGCGGGAGTGGACTACGAGCAGATCCTGCGCGATGCCGAGAGGGAGTGCGACGTGCTCGTCTGGGACGGGGGGAACAACGACCTGCCCTTCTACAGCCCCTCCCTCGAGATCGTCGTCCTGGATCCGCACCGCGCGGGCCACGAGCTGACCTACTGGCCCGGCGAGGCGAACTTCCGGCGAGCGGGCGTTCTGGTGATCAACAAGCTGGACCAGGCCCCAGCGGGAGGGCTCGAGACGGTCCGCCGGAACATCCGGAATTTCAACCCTTCGGCCGTGGTGGTGGAGGCTCGCTCCCCGATCACCGTGGACGACCCAGCAGCGATCAAGGGACGCCGGGTGCTCGCCATCGAGGACGGCCCCACGGTGACCCACGGCGGGATGTCCTACGGGGCGGCGACGATCGCCGCGCGGGAGCACGGCGCGGCGGAGCTGGTGGACCCGCGCCCCTTCGCCGTCGGCTCGATCGCCGAGACGTTCCGGCAGTACCCGCACATCGGTGCGCTGCTGCCCGCGATCGGCTACGGCGAGGCGCAGGTCGCCGACCTCGCGGAGACGATCAGGCGGACCTGCGCCGACGCGATCCTCATCGGGACGCCGGTGGATTTGCGCCGCATCATCACCTTCGACCGGCCCGCCGTGCGGGCCACCTACGAGCTCGAGGAGGTCGGACCGCAGCGCCTCTCGCAAGTGCTGAGCCGCTTCTGGACCCGCCAGTCCGATTCGCGGCAAACGTAGCAGCGCATGAAAACTCGCGGGGTGCTCGTCGCCTTCGGCGGCAACGCGCTGGTCGAGCGGGGCCAGGACGCCACCCTTCCCGAGCAGACCCGCCGAGCCGACGAGCTGGCGGGGCGCCTGGCGGTGATGGCGGGGGAGGGCTGGCGGATGGTGCTCGTCCACGGAAACGGCCCCCAGGTCGGAAACAGCCTCATCCGCTCCGAGGCGGCGATCCACCAGGTTCCGCCGCTTTCGCTCGATGTGTGTGTCGCGGAGTCGCAGGGGAGCATCGGCTTCCTGCTCGAGAGGGCGCTGAGGAACGCCATGCGCCGGCGGCGCGACACGCCGGAACCGGTCACGATCCTGACGCAGGTCCTGGTCCGGAGCAGGGATCCGCAACTGAAAAAGCCGACGAAACCCGTGGGACCGTACTTTCCGCGCTACCGCGCCCTCGAGCTCCGCAAGCGGCGCGGATGGAAGATGGTCGAGGAGCAGGGGCGCGGATTCCGCCGCGTCGTCCCCTCTCCCCGGCCGGTGGAGGTTCTCGGCCTGGACTCCATCGCGGAGCTGCTGCGAGGCGGGCGGATCGTGATCGCCGCTGGGGGAGGGGGGATCCCGGTGGTCGGCACGTCCCGGGGCCTGAGAGGGGTTGAGGCCGTGATCGACAAGGACCTCACCGCGGGCCTGCTGGCCCGCCGGCTGGGGATCGATCTCTTCGTCATCCTCACCGACGTGGACGGCGTTTACGAGAACTACGGCAGGGAGAAGGAGCGGCTGATCCCGCGGCTGACCGCAGGGCGAGCGCGCCGCGGGATCGCCCGAGGGGAGTATCCTGCGGGAAGCATGGGTCCGAAGGTCCAGGCCGCTGCCGAGTTCGTCCGGGCGACGGGCCGGGAGGTCATCATCACCTGCGCCCGGCGGCTGGCCGCGGCCCTCCGCGGGACGGCGGGGACCCGTGTCGTGGCCGGATGAAGCCGCGCCGGAAGAGTCGCTTGCGGTCTTGGCGGAAGTACGGGATGACAAGGGGGCAGCGACGATGAGGAGATCGGAACGATGAAGGAGGAAGGGACAGCGACGATGAAGAAGGGAGGGACGGGAACAGGGACTGGGACGATGAAGGGCGGAGGGACAGGCACGGCGAAGGGGGGAGGAATCGGGGCGATGAGGGGGCGCGATCTGGTGTCGCTGTCCGATCTCACCTGCGGCGAGATGGAGCTGATCCTCGATCTGACCGGCTCCGTCAAGGCCGGGCCGAAGCGGCACAGCCGGGCGCTGGCGAGAAAGACCCTGGCGATGATCTTCGAGAAGCCTTCCCTGCGCACCCGCGTCACTTTCGAGACCGGCATGACCCGCCTGGGTGGACACGCGATCTACCTTGGCCCGCAGGAGGGAAAGCTCGGAGAGCGCGAGTCGGTGCCCGATGTGGCCCGGAACCTCGAGCGATGGGTCGATGGGATCGTGGCCCGGACCCTACCTCGGAGATGGCAACAACGTGGCCGTGTCGCTGATCCACGCCGCGGGGCTGACCGGCGCCCGGCTGACCCTCGCCGGCCCCTCCGGCTACGAGCCGCCGGCCCGCCACGTGGAGATCGGACGCCGGCTCGCCTCCGCCAGCGGCGGCGAGATCCGCCTGACGAACGATCCGCAGGAAGCGGTGCGGGGCGCGGAGGTCGTCTATACCGATGTCTGGGCGAGCATGGGGCAGGAGGCGGAGGCCGGACGGCGGAGGGAGGTCTTCTCGGCCTACCAGGTGAACGCGCGGCTCATGTCGCTCGCCCCCGGGGCGTACTTCATGCACTGCCTGCCGGCGCACCGCGGGGAGGAAGTGACCGACGAGGTGGCCGATTCGCCCCGCTCGGTGATCTTCCAGCAGGCGGAGAATCGGATACATGCTCAGAACGCTCTGATGATCCTCCTGATGGCCTGAAGGGGGGGACGGATGGCCTGGGCCTGAAGGGAGAGAACCCTCTCTCCAGCGCCTGGGCCCACACCAGCGCGAGACGTCCCGGCCTCTCCGCGGCGACGAAGTCATGGCGGCCCGCTGCAAGAAAGCGGGGGCCGAGGTACGGCTGTCCGTCGAGCGTCCCGGACACAGGACCCTCCTTGGCGACCAGGCCGTAACGGGCGGGGACCGCGACCTCGAAAGTGACCTTTGGGGCTCGTCCGGGCGGAGGGACATCGAGCCGCTGGCCCGCGACGCGCAGCGGGCCTACCGAGATGTAGTTCTCCAGGATGAACCGGGAGGCGCGCGGCGGGAATCTCCTGACGCTGTCCACCGTGACGCATGTCCTCGTCGCGACGAGATCCTCGGGAATGCGATCGGGGATGACACCGCGGTCCAGTCCCTCGCGAGTCAGGCTTTCCATCACGTAGAAGAAGGGGCGTCGGCGGAAGACCGTCTCCCCCTTCCTGTCGAGGATGAAATCCTCCGGCTCCGTCAACCGAAGGACGGTCGAAAGGAGGCGCACTTCGCTGCCGGTGTGGTCCTCCCAGGGTGCGGATGTCAGGGGTAGCCAGCAGAGCATGAGCGCAGCCGGCCCCGCCAGTGCCGCCGGAAATCGCCCGCTCAGCCCGATTGCGGCAAGGCGCGGAGAAGCAGCAAGCGCGCCCGCGGCGAGCACGGCCACGAGTGGGTGGAGGGGAAGGAAATCCTGCTTGGTCACGACGGGCCAGAGGGTCATCAGCCAGAGGTAGTAGATCCCTGCGGTCGTCGCGACGAGCGCTCGCCGGGGGTCCTTTTCCTCCCGCTTCGCGCGCCCGAGAAACATTCGGACCCCCGCAATCAGCAGCAGCAAGCCGGGCAGAAACAGCAGGCTCCTGGGCCTCAGCCAGGCGGACCCCTTCGACTGGACGTTGTGCATGAGGGTGCCATAGAGAAAGGGGCCGAAGGCGCCGCGGAAGACGAAATACAGGGCCAATCCGGCAGGAACGAGGCAGGCCCCAAGCACGGCGAGCAGCAGGCAGGCCCCGACCCGGCGCGGTGTGATCCTCTCCCGCATCCGGCGCGACAGGAGCGGCAGGATGAGGGCCGCTCCGCAGAGCGATGAGATCAGCATCACGCTCTTGAGCGATGTTCCGACAGCGGCTCCGAGAAGGGCGCCTCCCGCGAGGGCGCGTCTGCCGCTCCATTCCCCGCCGAGCAGGACGACGAGAGACAGAAGCCAGAAGACCACCCAGAGGTCGTCGGCGCGGAACTCGAGCGACTTGAAGAAGAAATCAGGCCAGACCGCGACCAACAGGGCGGCCCACGCTCCCGCCCGCGCGGTGTAGAGGCTCTTGCCGAGCGCGAAGGTGCTCCACAGGGCCGCGAGGTACCAGGGAAGCATCGTCAGGCGCGACAGGAACAGGATGTTCGGGGTCTCGCCGGCGGCCGCCACGAGCGGAGCGTGGAGCAGGTGGAAGAGGGGGGCGTGATTGTCGAACACGTCGCGATACGGAAGCAGCCCCTGCGTCCAGGCCCATGCTACGTGCAGGTGCTGGGATTCGTCGGAATCGAACCCATGGTGGAAGACGTAAACCACCCGGAGGCAGAGAGCGAGGGTGAAGAGGAGGCCCATCAGAGAGAGTTCGCCCCGTCTGAAGCGGCGGGGCTCCGCACATGGCCGGTCCTGAGATCCCGGGGGAGCCGGCACACCTCGCCCCAGCCCTGCAGCCTCGAGAGGATCTCCGAAGATCACGAGGGGCGACGGCCGGTATGGACCGCTACGATACCGCCAGTCAGCGGCCTCCAGAGGACGTTCGAATAGCCCCGTTCTGACATCTGTCGAGCCAGGGCTTCGCCGGAAGGGAACTCTCCGATCGTCTTCGCCAGGTAGCCGTAAGAACCGCGGCGGCGGCTGATGAACTCCCCGATCCGAGGCAGCAGGTTGTTGAGATAGAGCCTGTAGAGGTCTCCCAGCACCCCGGCGGCAGGGGAAGAGAACTCCAGGATGCAGACCGCTCCTCCCGGGCGGAGGACGCGGCGGATCTCGTCCAGCCCCTCCTCCAGGCTCCGAAGGTTGCGCAGGCCGAAGCCGACGAGGACGTCTTCGAATGTCCCGTCGGGGAAAGGCAGGCGCAGAGCGTCGGCCAGCAGGCAACGGGCTCGGGGAGGGGTGCCCTGCGTCTGTCCGTTGGCTCGGGTCTGAAGGCCCGCGAACTTCCGTTCGGCTCGCGCCAGCATCTTCTCCGAGAAATCGCAGCAGACGACCCTCGCCCCGGCACGCATGGCCTCGACCGCCAGATCACCCGTTCCCCCGCAAAGATCGAGGACGAGGTCCCCCGGCGAAGAGGCCAGGCTCCGGACCGCTCTGCGTCGCCACGAACGGTCCAGCCCGGCGCTGAGAAGGTGGTTGAGGAGGTCGTAACGGTCGGAGATCGCCGAGAACATCTCGCGAACGGCGTCGGGATCCCTCACGGGGTGGCAGTATAGCAGCCGATGGCTTGCCCGGGCCAAATGCCGCCTGACCGCGCACCGACCGCGCTAAGTGCTTGACAAAGAAGAGGGGTTGAAGTACAAAGCTCCTTCGCAACTGCAGGTCGGGCGGAAACCCGAGAGGCGGAAGAGCGCAATGCGGACCTACGTCCCTCGAAGGAAGGAGATCGTGCACGACTGGTGGGTCGTTGACGCCGAAGGGAAGACCCTCGGGCGGCTCGCCACTGAAGTGGCACGGCGGCTGACCGGAAAGGCCAAGCCCACTTACGTTCCCTTCCTGGATACCGGGGACCATGTGATCGTCCTCAACGCCTCGAAGGTCGTCCTCACGGGACGCAAGCTCCAGCAGAAATTCTACCGACGGCACAGCGGCTACCCCGGAGGCTTGAAGGAAATCAGCGCGGGGAAGCTTCTACAGGTGAAGCCGGAGCGGCTGGTCGAGGAGGCTGTCTGGGGGATGCTTCCCAAAGGGCCGCTGGGCCGGCAGATGTACCGCAAACTGAAGGTCTATGCCGGATCGGAGCATCCTCACGCCGCGCAGAAGCCCCGGGTTTTGAATGCCACCTAGGACGCGCCCTGGCTCTGACGCCTCTCCGCCGCCGGCCTTTTTCGAGTTCTTCCATCAATAAATGAAGAAACAATAAATGAAGAAACGATTCGATGGCAAGCGTTGCCAACAACTTTGCCAGGAATTTTGGCAGCGCCCATCAACAAGAGGAGAAACGATTCGATGGCAACGCCCCAGTCCGCCCTGAAGCCTCAGTGGTACGGCACCGGCAGGAGAAAGTCTGCCGCGGCGCGGGTCTTCCTGCGCCCCGGTCCGGGCGTCGTCACGATCAACGGCCTGCGCATCGAGTCCTACTTTCCGAACCGGATGCTGCAGATGATCGTGCGCCAGCCGCTGGTCATCACCGAGACCCTGGGAAACTTCGACCTGCTGGTGAGCGTGAGCGGAGGCGGGCCCGCTGGCCAGGCAGGAGCGGCGAGGCTCGGCGTGGCGCGCGCACTCGTCGAGTACAACGGCGAGCTGAGGCCGAAGCTTCGGGCCGAGGGGCTTCTGACCCGCGACCCGAGAGCGAAGGAGAGGAAGAAGTACGGTCAGCCTGGAGCGCGCAAGCGTTTCCAGTTCTCCAAGCGCTGAGAGCGCTGGGTCCGGGCCTGGCAATCCTGCCGGAGCGACGGAGTGGGCGGTGATTCGGAGGTGATTGTTTGGTCTCGATATCGATAAAGGAGCTGCTGGAAGCGGGCGTTCACTTCGGCCATCAGACGAACCGGTGGAACCCGAAGATGAAGAGCTACATTTTCGGCCAGCGCAACGGCATCTACATCATCGACCTGCAGAGGACACTGAAGAAGTTCCGCGCGGCCGCGAGCTTCGTCGTCGAGCAGGCCTCGCAGGGGAAGACGATCCTCTTCGTAGGGACGAAGAGGCAGGCGCAGGAGACGATCGCGGAGGAAGCGACCCGCTGCGGGATGACCTATGTCAACGCCCGCTGGCTGGGCGGCACTCTCACGAACTTCAACACGCTGCGCAAGAGCATCCAGAGGCTCGCCGAGCTGGAGGAGCTGACTTCCGACGAGAAGTCGAAGAACCAGACCAAGAAGGAGCTGGCACGCCTCGAGAAGGAGCGGACCCGCCTGGAGAAGGGGCTGTCCGGTATCAAGGGGATGACGTGCCTGCCCGACGCCCTGTTCGTGGTAGACCCGAAGAGGGAGCGGATAGCGGTCAACGAGGCCCGCAAGCTGGGTCTGTCGATCGTGGCCATCGTGGACACGAACTGTGATCCGGAGCCGATCGATCACGTGATCCCCGGCAACGACGACGCCATCCGTTCGATCAAGTTGTTCGCTTCCAGGATCGCCGACTGCGTCATCGAGGGAGCGGCGCTGCACCAGGCGACGGTGAAGCACGAGGAAACCGATGCCTCCGTCCGGGCAGAGAAGGCCGCAGCCGGTCGCGGGAAGGGTGAGCAGGGCCGGAGAGCGGCGGCGGGGCGGTCGCGCGGAGGCCGGGGTGCCTCGCGGGAGACCCCCCGGCGCGTCGAAGGGGAGGCCGCGGCGGAGCCGGAGGCGGACGCGCCAAAGGCCCGGACGGCGGGCGAGTAGTCCGGCCCTCGAACAGCGGAAGTCAGTCGGCACCGGCCGCTCTTCCCGGCAGGCCCGTGGCTCGCTCGGCAGGCGGGCATCCCAGCAACGTCGGATCCAGGAGAAAACCCAGGAGAAATGGAAGAGATGCCAATCAGCGCGTCCCAGGTGAAGGAGCTGAGGGAGAGAACCGGCGTCGGCATGATGGAGTGCAAGAGCGCTCTGGAGCAGGCGGGAGGGAGCCTCGTCGAAGCGGAGAAGATCCTCCGCAAGAAGGGGCTTGCCGCCGCGCAGAGGAAGGCCTCGAGGGCCACGACAGAGGGCTCCGTCGGAGCCTACATCCATGCGGGCGGAAAGATCGGCGTGCTCGTGGAGATGAACTGCGAGACCGACTTCGTCGCCAGGACTCCTCAGTTCCAGCAGCTCCTCAAGGACATCTCGATGCACATCGCGGCAGCGAACCCCAGGTTCGTCTCCCGCGAGGAAGTGACCTCCGACCTCATCGAGGCCGAGAGGGAGATCTACCGGGAGCAGGCGGCTGCTTCGGGCAAGCCCCCGCAGGTCGTCGAGAAGATCGTCGACGGGAAGCTCGCCAAGTTCTACGAGGAGTTCTGCCTGCTAGAGCAGCCCTTCATCAAGGACCCGGAGATCACGATCGGCGAGCTGGTCTCCCAGCACGTCGCCAGGATCGGCGAGAACATCCGCATCAGGCGGTTCGTCCGCTTCCGGCTCGGCGATGGCCTCGAAAAACCCCCCTCCGAATGAGCCAGTGAAGGCGGCCGGCCCCAGGCCGGCGTACCGGAGGATTCTCCTGAAGCTCTCGGGAGAGGCCCTCATGGGCGGCCGGGAGTTCGGCATCGCCCCGGAGATGGTCGTTCAGATCGCCTCCGAGGTCGCCGAGATCCATTCGATGGGGGTCCAGACCGCCCTGGTGATCGGAGGCGGCAATATCTTCCGCGGCCTGTCGGGCTCGGAGGGGGGCATGGACCGGGTCACGGCAGATCAGATGGGAATGCTGGCCACGCTGATCAACTCCCTGGCGATGCAGGACGCCCTCGAGCACGTGTCGGTGACCACGCGCGTGCTGTCCGCCGTGGAGATCCGTGCGGTAGCCGAGCCGTTCATCCGCCGGAGGGCCATTCGCCATCTGGAGAAGGGGCGAGTGATAATATTGGCGGGCGGGACAGGGAATCCGTACTTCACCACCGATTCCGCCGCGGCTCTGCGAGCGATGGAGATCCGGGCGGAGGTGATCCTCAAGGGGACCCGCGTGGACGGGATCTACACCGCCGACCCCATCAGCAACCCGGCCGCCGTGAAGCTGCCGCGGCTGGGCTACCTGGAGGTCCTCGAGCGGGGGCTGAAGGTCATGGACACCACGGCGATCACCCTGTGCATGGACAACAACCTGCCGATCGTCGTGTTCAACCTCTTCCCGCATGGCAACATCCGGCGCATCGTCACCGGGGAGAGCATCGGCTCCGTCGTGGAGGCCCGGAAATGTCCCGTCAGGTCATCGAGCAGGCCGAAAAGAAGATGAAGGCGACCCTGGAGGCCACACGCCACGACCTGGCCACGATTCGCACGGGGCGGGCTTCTCTCGCGTTGCTGGACGGCATAGAGGTGGAATGCTACGGAACGATGAGCCCGCTCAACCAGGTGGTCAAGCTGGGCATTCCGGAGCCGACGCTCATCACGGCCCAGCCCTTCGACCCTTCCATCATCCGGGCCGTCGAGACGGCGATCCGCAAGGCGGACCTGGGCCTGAACCCCTCCAACGACGGGAAGCTGATCCGGATCCCGATCCCCCCGCTCACCGAAGAGCGGCGCAAGCAGCTCGCGAAGAAGGCGAGCCACGCCGGCGAGGAGGGGCGCACGGCCGTCCGTCAGATCCGGCGCGAGGCGAACGAAGAGGCCAAGAGGATGGAGAAGGACAAGGCCATCTCCCAGGACGAGGCGCACCGGCTTCAGGAAGAGGTCCAGAAGCTGACCGACCGGTACATCGGCTCCATAGACGAGCTCGTCCGCAAGAAGGAAAAAGAGATCCTGGAGCTTTGACCTGGATCAGGCGATAAGCGCCCTCGCTCGCTCCGTTCCCCCATGAGCATCGTCAAGGCTGTGATCGTCGCGGCCGGCTCTGGCAAGCGGCTGCCGGGGCTGCGCCCGAAGCAGTTCCTGCCCCTGGCGGGAGAGCCGATGCTGGCCTACAGCCTCTCGAGCGTCCAGCAGGCCGCCTCGGTCTCCTCGGTCGTGCTCGTCGTGCCGGAAGGGGAGATCGAGGAAGCGAGGCGGATCGCCGCGGGCCGGTTTGCGAAGCTCGCGCAGGTCGTCTGCGGCGGGGCCGTCCGGCAGGAGTCGGTCCGGATCGGCGCGCTGGCAGCCGGGGAGTGCGACGTCGTTGTCGTGCATGACGCCGCCCGGCCGTTTGCGCCTGCCTGGCTGTTCGACGCGGTCGCCGCGGAGGCGGCTGCAGGCGGGGCCGCAATCGCCGTGGCGCCCATCTCCGACACCGTCAAGCAGGTGGACGATGCAGGGGCGGTCGCGGCGACTCTCGACCGCTCGCGCCTCGTCCTAGCGCAGACCCCGCAGGCTTTCCGCCGAGAGCTCCTGCTGGAGGTCCTCGATCGGGCGAAGGGCGAAGGAATCCTCGCCACGGATGAGGCGGCGCTCTTCGAGCGGTTCGGCCGGCCGGTGAGGGCGGTTCCGGGGAGCCGTTTGAACTTCAAGGTCACCGATCCGGAGGATCTCGCACTCGCTCGCGCCCTGGCCGGAGAAGGCCCCGCGGAGATGAGGATCGGAAACGGGGAAGATATCCACCCCCTTCGGCCAGGCAGGCCGCTCGTTCTCGGAGGGGTCGCCATCCCATTCGAGAAAGGGCTTTCCGGCCATTCGGACGGCGATGTTCTGGCTCATGCGGTGATCGATGCCCTCTGCGGGGCGGCCTCGCTACCGAACATCGGAGAGCTGTTCCCCGACAGCGATCCGCGCTGGAAGGGGGCCTCCTCCCTCGACATGATCCGCCAGGTCGCCTCGCGCCTGCGGGAGGCCGGCTGGCAAGCGGTCAACGTGGACAGTGTCGTGCTGTGCGATGCGCCGCGCCTGGGGGGGCATCAGGCCGCGATGCGGCAGGCCATGGCGGAGGCGCTCGGGGTCGATCCGGGCCGCATCGGCATCAAGGGGAAATCGGCGGAGGGGCTGGGCGCCGAAGGACGGGGCGAGGGAATCTCCGCCCGCGCTGTCGCGCTCCTCCGCCGTGTCCCGGCACGGGCCGAGGGGAGCAAGGCTGAAGAAGCGAGGGAGGAACAAGCGACGCGAGGAAGAAGGTGAGATGACCGGCGTGCGCGTTCGCTTCGCTCCGTCTCCCACCGGTTCCCTGCACCTGGGCAACGCGAGGACGGCCCTGTTCAACTGGCTGTTCGCGCGCCACCACAAGGGCGTTTTCGTCCTTCGCATCGAGGACACGGACATCGAGCGGGAAGTCGAGGGAGCCGAGGAGAGGCTGTTGAAAGACCTGGACTGGCTCGGGCTGGACTGGGACGAAGGGCCCGACACCGGTGGCCCATATGGGCCGTACCGCCAGTCGGAGAGATCGGCGCACTACCAGCAACAGGCGGCTCGGCTGGTGGAGGCCGGGTCCGCCTACCCTTGCTTCTGCTCCCCGGAGCGGCTGGAGGAGGATCGGAGGCGGCTTGTGGTCGAGGGAAAGACCCCGCGCTATCTGGGCCATTGCGCGGGCCTCTCGCGCTCGGAGGCCCGGCGTCGTCTGGAGGGTGGCGAGCGAGCCGCGCTGCGGTTGAGGATCGCGAACTTCCCCGTCGTGTCGGACCTGCTCCGAGGGGAGGTGGATTTCACCTCGCGACAGCCCTCCGACCCGGTGCTCGTGAGGAGCGACCAGCGGCCCACCTACAACTTTGCCGTCGTCCTGGACGACCTCGCCATGAAGATCACCCACGTGCTGCGGGGGGACGATCACCTGTCGAACACCCCCGTCCAGGTGAGGATCTATGAGGCTCTCGGGGCGACCCCGCCGCTCTTTGCCCACCTTCCGAGGGTGCTCGGCCCGGACGGGGCGCCCCTTTCGAAAAGACACGGCGCCGCCTCGCTGGGGGAGATGAGGCGCCGGGGATATCCCCCGGAGGCTCTCGCCAGCGCGCTCCTTCTTCTGGGCTGGACCCCTCCCTCAGCATCGGGCCCTTCGACCGGAGGCGACGGCCCCATGCCCCTGCCGGAGGCGGCAGCCGCCTTCGAGCTCGAGCAGGTCTCGCTGTCCCCGGCCTCCTTCGACCGGGCGCGGCGGGACCATCTTGGCTCCCGGATCATCGCCGCTCTGGAGCCGCAAGAGCGAGCACGGAGGCTGGTCGGGTGGATCGAGGAAGCCAGGGCTTTCTCGCAGGCTCAGGGGCGCGATGCTGCTTCCGAGGAAACTTCGCCAGCCAACGGAAGCGCCGGGGAGCCGCTCGACTGGCTGGCGGGGTTGCCGGAGACGGGGAGGTGGTCTCCGCACGGGCTGGAGTGGCTCGGACGAATTCTGGATCTCTGGTCGAGCCAGGTGTGCCAGTATTCGGAGTACAAGCTCCACGCGAAGTTCGTTTTCCGCTTCGAGGAGCGGATCGGAGAGCGATCCCACCTCCTCGGAGAGCTCGCGTCCGAGCCCTCTCGGCGCGTCTTGAAAGGCTTCAGTCAGGCGATGAACGGCCTGGGCCCTCTCGAGACGGAGGAGAAGTACTTGCAAGCTGCGCAGACCGTCGGGAAGCTGACGGGTGCGCACGGGCATGCGCTTTTCCATCCGCTGCGTGTGGCCCTGACAGCCGCCGAGAGCGGGCCCGAGCTTCGAAGGCTCGTCCCCCTGCTCGACACGGCCGCGGGTGCAGGACTGCCAGTTCGGGTCCTCTCGGCGGCAGAGAGGGTCGATTACGTTCTCCATCTCGTGCAGCAGCAGACCGGCGGGCTCACAACGTGACAGGCTCACGCCGCAGAACATTTCACCCAGGCACGGGGCCGCAGGGGAGAGCGAAGCTGCAGAGAATGGAGGTGCGGGCGAGAGCGGAGAATGCAGAGCCGCAACCGGGAGAAGCGGCCTCCGGCGTTCTTTATGGCGTGCACACCGTCCTGGAAGGCTTGCGTCAGGGGAAGGTCGCTTTCGAACAGTTGGTGCTCTCGCGCGGCGCGAAGGGGCCCAATCCGCAGCCGGCGCAGTCCCGGCTCGGCCGGGTTTACCGGCTGGCCAGAGAAGGGGGCATCCCTGTCCAATTCGCTCCCCATGCGACGCTGGACCGGCTGAGCGGCGGGGGAGCCCACCAGGGGGTCGTGGGAGTCATCGCCGCCCGTCCCTATGCTTCCCTGGAGGAGGTCCTTGCGAGGGCCGTCGGCTCCCGCGCCCTGCTCGTGCTCGTGGATGGAGTGCAGGATCCGAGAAACCTGGGCGCCATCCTCCGGACTTCTGCAGCGGCCGGGGCCGCCGGTCTTCTGATCCCAACTCACGGGGCCTGCGGTCTCACCCCGGCCGTCGCGAAGGCGGCGGCCGGCGCCCTGGAAGCGATGCCGGTCGCCAGGGAGACAAACCTCGCATCCTCCATCCACGTCCTGAAGGAGAGAGGCTTCTGGGTCGTCGGTCTTGACATTCGAGGCGACACCCTCTGGACCGATGTGGACCTGACGGCACCAACAGCGCTGGTCGTAGGGGGCGAGCA
>QHYA01000281.1 GCA_003223995.1 Acidobacteriota bacterium
TCCGCGGAGGCCCCCGCGCTCAGACGCGAGCCCGGTCCTTTCAGGACCAGCTTCACGGAGCCCGCTGGCTGCCGCTCGAGCTTCCAATCCGGACCGAGCCGGGAATCCACTCCCGGAGCGTGCTCGAGGCTGGGTTCCAGGATGGCGAGCCGCCCGGGAATGAACACGCCGAACTCGGAAACCTCGGGCAACGACCGCTCCTCCGGCCCTTCGAGCGTTTCCAGACCGGCTGCCACGTCCTCTGATCCGGCGGCGGCGCGGGGAGGCGTGAGAGCGGGGGCATTCGAAGTGGCGGGGGCCAAGAGCCCTCGGACCAGCTTGGGCTTTCCTGCGGCCGAGGCGGCACTCGCCCCGGCAGCGGACAGGATCGCGATCAGTATCCAGAGGAAAGGATGGATTCGGCTGGCGGCTTTCATCTTGGTTCCCCCCGAAGAGTGTAAGGAAAGTGGCGCCCTATATACGTCGACCCTTGCGGGCGGTCAAGCGCGGATGTCTATAATCCGCGGGTGTCAGAAGCAGCACCCCCTCCCCTGTTAGCGTCGCCGGCGTCGCCGCCGCCTGGCATCGGCTCTCGACCCGCTGTCATTCTCGTTGCGCTCTGCGCGGCGCTGGGGGCCGTCATCCGGCTCCCTTTCATCGACAAAAGGCCTCTGTGGTTCGATGAGCTGGGCATCGCCAGCCGCCTCCTGAACGACGGCCTGCTGTTCCGCATCACGGATCCCCAGGCCCCCGCCCCCCCCGGCTTTCATGTGCTGGTCTGGATGACGGTCCGCCTGCTGGGGAAGTCGGAATGGGTATGGCGGTTGTGGCCTTACCTGCTCGGGGTCGGTTCGGTCGCGCTTATCGCGCTGCTGCTTGCCCGCCTTGCTGGGCCGTGGGCGGCCGTCGCCGGGGCGTACCTGCTGGCGACACGCGCCTGGCCACTCGCCTACAGCGCGGAGCTGAAACCCTACAGCAGCGACGGTTTCTTCGCGCTTCTCTGCCTGCTGGCAGCCCAGCGGATCTTCGCCTCGACGAGCCTCCAGGCTCTGCTCGCCGCCGGAGCCTGCTTTGCTCTGGCTCCCTGGTTCTCCTATACGAGCATTTTCGTGATCGGAGGCGTCCTGATCGCGGGCCTGCTCTCGGCTTGCAGGAGGGAGCGCCGGCGGGAGCTTCTTCCCTGGGCGGCGCTGGCGGCGGGCTCGGCGGCCTCGATCGCCATCCTGTACCTTCTCGTGATCTCGCCACAGCGGGCGCGGTTCCTTCTCCGGTGGTGGGAGCGAAGAGGCGGCTTTCCGCCAACCGGATCCGCGAGCGCGCTGTTGCAGTGGCTTGCGCGCAACCTGGAGGGGCTGTTCGACGGTCTGCTGATCCCGAACCTGCCTTACGCCGGGATCGTCTACGCCCTTCTGTTCCTGGCGGGCTGCCTCTGGCTGTTCCGGCGGGGATCGGGACGTCTGGCGCTGGCCGTCGCGGCCTCTCTACTGCTGCCGCTCGCGGCATCCTTCTTGAGGCTCTATCCCTTCGCAGCCAGCGGCGCGGAGCTCCGGAGCCGCGTCATGCTCTTCTTCGTCCCTCTCGTGCTGGTCATCGTGAGCTGCGGGATCATCGGGGGTATGGCTGCGCTCGAGCGCGCGAGGTTCGGCCCCGCCATGGCTGGCGTGATCCTGGTCCTCCTCTTCTGGCCGGGCCTCTCGCAGATCCCCCTCTTGTTCCGCGAGCCGGTCCTGCGGGTCGTCGAGCCGAACCGGGACCTCTTCGACATTCTCCGCCGGAGCGCTCGTCCGGATGATCTTCTCTTCGTGAACTACCCCGGCTGGCGCTCCTTCTACATGTACGGTGACGGGATTCCGTGCCGAGCGACGGTGGGGGTCAGGCCGAGAGCGTACACGACGAGCGTCGAGGAGCTGACCCCCCAGATCGCGCCGCTTCTCAAGAGCGAGAAGCGCGTGTGGCTGTTCTGCTGCTCGCCGGACAATCCGGAGGAGAACGAGAGGCTGAAGAGGACCGCCTCTCTCTACCGCTCCCTGAAGCTGGTGGCCGGAGAAGGAAACACGCTTCTCTTTCTCTCGGAGCCGCCTTCCGCCCTCTGAGCGAAACGAGATGCCAGCAGGCTACGGCCTCGCCATGGCGGCGCAGAGCCGTTCGGCCAGGCGGGTGTATCGCTGCTGGACGCGGTCGTTCTTGACGGCCATCGCCAGTGCTTTCCGGCTTCCGACCAGGACGACCAGCCTCTTTCCCCTCGTCAAGCCGGTGTAGAGCAGGTTCCTCTGGAGCATCACGGAATGCTGGGTGTGGAGCGGTATGACCACAGCGGGGTACTCGCTTCCCTGGGACTTGTGGATCGTGCAGGCGTACGCGAGGACGAGATCGTCGAGTTGCGACGCTTCGTAGCTGACGATCCGATCCTCGAAGCGGACCTGGACCTGCCGGCTGGCGGGATCGATCCGGAGGATCCTCCCGATGTCCCCGTTGAAGACCTCGATCTCGTAGTTGTTCCGGATCTGCATGACCTTGTCGGCTGGGTGCAGGGGCCTCCTGCCCGCTGCTTCGATGGCCGGGCCCGAGGACGCTGCAGCGAGCGAGGAACGTGGAGGAGCCGAGGGGCCTGGAAGGACCGCGGACCCAGGAGTGCCCGCGATGCCCCGGGGGGTTGGGGACCCCGAAGGGGCAGCGAACCGCGCAGGGATGGCGGACGCTGGAAGGGCCTCCTGCCCGCCGGCGGATTGGTGGAACAGCCCCTGTAGCTCCGCGTTCAGGTTCGCCGCTCCCAGCAGCCCCTTCTGCATCGGCGTGAGGACCTGGATCCCGTCCAGGGGATCGAGTCCGAAGCGGGCCGGGATCCTCCTGGCCACGAGTTTCTTGACGGTTTCGAGAACCTTCTCCGGCTCCTGCCGCTCGATGAAGAAGAAATCGTCCTGCTGCCCCTCCTTCCCCAGGATCGGCATCTCGCCCCGGTTGACCCGATGAGCGTTGAGGACGATCAGGCTCTTGTCCGACTGACGGTAGATCTCCGTGAGCCGGCAGACCTCCGCCGCGCCGGAGCGGATCAGGTCCCGAAGGACGTTGCCAGGGC
Organism: Acidobacteriota bacterium; assembly: GCA_003223995.1. Lineage (GTDB taxonomy): Bacteria > Acidobacteriota > Polarisedimenticolia > QHYA01 > QHYA01 > QHYA01. Next base: position 3,056 of record QHYA01000281.1, read on the forward strand.
CGACAGACGGGAGTTGGTCGGTGTCCCCCACCACGCGCAGGAAGACCAGGGCCCTGGGGCTGAACTCCAGAAGGCGGTGAATGGTCTTCGCTTCGCGCCCCGTCGCTTCGGAGAGTCGTTTCGCCGCCCGGCCGGTCGGCGCGCAGAGGAGAATGCGGCGCTGCTTTTTCTCCAGGATCCGAATGATCCCCTTGACGAGCGTGGTCTTTCCCGTTCCCGGCCCGCCGGTGAGAATCATCAACTTGCAGGTCAGCGCCGCGCGCAGGGCCTCCCGCTGGTCGGCGCCCAGCGTGATCTTTTCCGTCCTCTCGAACCACTCGACTGCCCGGTCCCTGTCGATACGGATGGCGGCAGCGGGCGCGGCGATAAGGCTCGCGAGCCTTCTCGCGCACTCCCGCTCGGCAATGCAGAGAGACTTCAGATAGACCGCGGACTCACCCGGCGGCGGGGGTTCGCCTGCCGGGATTCTCGGAGGTTCGACCGCGAGCTTCCCCTTCCTCGCGAGGGCGTCGATGGCCGAAACGACCCGCTCCTTTTCGATCGTGTCGCCTTTCAAGGACAACAGCCGCGCCGTCCGCTGCGCCAGAAGCCCCCAGGGGTAATAAACGTGGCCCTCATCGGAGGTCTCCCTGAGGACATGGAGCACGGCGGCTTCGGCCCTTTCGGGCGAGGCCGGAGAAACGCCGAGGCTCGCGGCAATGCGGTCGGCCGTGAGGAATCCGATTCCCATGACTTCCTCCGCCAGCCTGTAGGGGTTCTCCCTCAAGATCGCGACGGACCTGTCGCCGTACTGGCGGTAGATCCGCGCGACCTGGCTCGACGGGATGCCGTGGCTGTGGAGGAAGATCATGACCTGCTTGACCGCGCTCTGCTTCGCCCAGGCCTCGCGGATGCGCTCGCTGCGGAGCGGGCCGATCCCTTCCACCTCGGCGAGCTTCTCCGGGTGTCGTTCGATGACCTCCAGGGTCTCCAGGCCGAAGCGTTTCACGACCCGGCGAGCCATCACCGGTCCGATGCCGGGGATCAACCGCGAGGCGAGGTACCTCTCGATCCCCTCGCGGGTCGAAGGGGCCA
>QHYA01000282.1 GCA_003223995.1 Acidobacteriota bacterium
AGCCTGCGCTGCTGAAATACCGGATGCGCGTGAACGGCTCCGGCGCGGTTGCCCTCTGGCGGACGCAATCCGGCGTGCTGACCCAGGTCGCGATCACGGGGAACAACACCATCCCCGCGAACCAGAAACGGTGGATCCGTTTCGAGATCGATCCCGACCCATCCGGTCACCCTCGCCTCCGCGTCCGAGTCTGGGGGACGAGCGCCTCCAGCGAGACGACGAGCTGGAACCTCGACTACCTCGATGCGAATGACACGCTCGCGCGCGTTCACCGGATGGAGCTGATCGCCGACGGTCCCAAGGGAATCAAGACCTGGATCGACGATCTCGATGCGTGGGGGGACATGTCGGTGGGCGTCGATTCCTCCATCAAGACGATCTATCTAATGGAGGAAAGTCATCTCGACATCGGATTCACCGACCCTCCGGACACGGTCGAGCAGTTCTACAAGACGAGCCTCGACCAGGTCTTGCAAAACCTCGACGCCGACCCCGACTACCGCTGGTTCATCGAATCGGGGTGGGATCTCGACCGCTGGTGGGAGCGCTCCACGGGCGCCGAGCAGCAGAACATGATCGCGAAGCTGCAATCCGGGCGGCTGCGCCTGGCCGCCGGATACGCGAACCTTCATACGACCACCGCGGGTCACGAAGAGATGACCCGTAGCATCTACTGGTCCTCGCGTTTCGCGCGCGATCACGGCATTCCCCTTCGCACGTTCGTTCAGGACGATGTCCCCGGGGCGACCTTCGCGATCCCGGAGATCCTCGCCCGCTCGGGGGTAGAGTTCTACGTCGGCGGAATGAACACACCTTTTGGCGGGAAGCTGACCTCGCCCAACCACGGCGATCGTCCATTCTGGTGGGTCGGCCCGGACGGGAGCAAGGTGCTGACCTGGATCACCTTCGACTCGTACGCCGAGGGGCTCGACTACGGGTTCTCGTTCTTCGATGATCTCAACGCGCTGCACACGAAGCTCGGAAAGAAGCTGCCGGAGCAGGAGGAGGCGGGGTACGACTGGCCCGAGATGCTGATGATGCGCGCCTTCGACAACCAGTACCAGGGGTTCCACCAGCGCGACCTCGTCAACCAGTGGAACGCGGCGTACACGAATCCGAAGTTCGTCCTCGCGACGCCGGATGAGTTCTTCGATCACATGCTCGCGACGTACGGGCCGAACGCGTTCCCGTCCTTCCACGGCGACTTCGGCGCTGCCTGGTCGCTGTCGCACGCCAACGCGCCGCATGTCGAAGCGATGGTGCGTGAGTCCCACCGCGAAGGGCGCGCGGCGGAGGCGCTGATCGCCGCAGGGACGGTGCTGGACGGCAACCCCGCCCCTCGGGACACGATCGACAAGATGTACCGGAACATGCTCCAGGTCGACGAGCACTCGGGGCCGGGGGGCTGGGACGGCTATTTCACCCCCGAGGAGATGAACCGAAATAACACGATCCACTACAGCTACGCGCAGACGGCGCGCGACACGGCGCAGCAGCTCGTTGGCGAAGGGCTGGACCGCGCCCTGTCCGACCTTCCGGTCGCGGGGAACGCCGTCGCGGTTGTCAACGCCCTCGGGCGCGCGCGGGACGGAGTCGCGAGGGTCCAGCTCACGCCCGATATCTACGGCACCACTTTCAAGCTGGTCGAGCACGGAAGCGGAAACGAGGTCGTCTACCAGCGGCTCGACGCGACCTCGGAGATCCTCTTCCGCGCGAGCAGCGTGCCCGCCTTCGGCTACCGCGTCTATGACCTCGTGCCGGGGAGCCCGACCGCCGTTCCGACCGGCATGCTCCAGGCCACTCCGACCTCCCTCGAGAACGACTTCTACCGCATCACGATCGATCCGGCGGACGGATCGCTCACGAGCCTCTACGACAAGGCGCGCGCGAAGGAGATGATCGATCCCGCATCGCCGTACGACTTCAACGAGCTGGCGAACCTCACGAAGTCTCAGATGGACGGGGGCCAGTCGCCGGTCGCGGTCCCTCCCTCCACCGCCTCCGCGGCGCTCGATTGGAACGGCCCGGTGGCCGCTTCCGTGGTCGTGAACCGCACCGGCTCGGCGCACACTCAGACGACCTACAAGCTGTACCGGAACGAGGACCGTGTGGAGTTCGAGAACGTCCTCGACCGCTCGCTGATGCCGTACGTGAACCACAGCACCGCGACCGTGGCCTACACTGTGACTCTCCCCTTCGACGTCCACAACTTTTCCATTCGCTCCGAGACGACGACGCGTTTCCTCGACCCGCTGACCGACGGATTCCAGCGCGACAGCGTCTTCGATTGGCACAACGCCGAGCACACTCTGGCGTTCTGGGACGGCGCGAAAGGCGCGCTGTACGCCGTCGACTCCGTGGACGCCCACAGCTTCGAGCGCTTCTGGTCGCTCGCGCCGCCTTCCTGGTCGCACGGCAGCGGTCTGGTGCTCTCGCGCCTGGAAGACAAGAGCGACGAGTACCAGTTCGAGGACGGCACGATCGGCCCGTACGAGATCGAGCCCGGCGCCTCGCCGATCATCCGCTCGACGCACGAGATCCGCGGGATGAACCCATCGTTCGACCCGACGGGGGCGAGCCGCTTCGGCTTCGAGGCGCTGAACGCGTTGAAGACGAGACTGCTCGCGCACCGCCCGGGAAACCTCCCGTATGACGCGGTGAGCTTCTTCGCGGTGGACGCGCCGGGAGTCCTCCTCTACACCGTGAAGAAAGCCGACGATGGTGACGGCCTGGTCTTCCGCCTGACGGAGCTGACCGGCTCAGCGACGACCGCGGGGATCACTTCGCAGACGTTCACGCTCTCCTCTCCGGAGACCGTCCCGCAGAACGAGAACGCCGGCGGTGCGCCCCTCTCGATGTCGGGAAACACGGTCGAGGTGCCGCTGCAGACTGGACCGGTGGGGTCGCGCCGTACAGCGTGCAGCGCGCCACCGACGCCATGTTCACTCAGGGGCTTGCCACCCCATACGACGAGCAGCCGGCCGCCTCGTTCGATGATCCCGTGCTGTACGACGGCGTCAGCTACTACTACCTGGTCAAGTGAGGGAACCTGCCAGGACCGCCGCGGTCACGCTCGCGACCGTCGCGTGCGCGGCGTTTCTGGCGGCGGTCACGGGAGCCCTGGCCCACGGCGCCTCCCGCGGGCTTCATCTGCACTTGCTGCCTGAGTCCGCCCCTCCGGGGGCGGAGGTCGAAGTGGCCATGGACGCCGCGCTTCCGATCGCCCGCGCCCGGGTCTCGTTCGTCGGCCAGAAAGCTCTCGAGGTGAAGCCCCATATCCCCGCCAAGCGCGTCGTCGTGAAATTGACGCTCCCCGCCGGCACCCGGGGCGCCGTGATCAACGTGCAAGCGGAGGTCGAGACGACGAGCGGAAAGACCTTCCGCGCGGCGGCGATCCTGAAGGTGACACCCGCACCCCCGTAGGTGGGACAACGCGACGACTACATGAGAAGGAACCCTGATCCCCTTCGGTCGTGCAGCCCTGCCCTGCTGTATGGTAATATGGCAGAGATATGGCAAAGGCGAAGGTCACCTTCACGCTCGACGAAGCGACGGTCTCTCGCCTCAAGCTTGCGGCGCGACGTCTGGACAAGCCCCAAAGCCAGGTAGTGAGGGAGGCGATCCAGGACTATAGCGAACGGATCGGCAGGCTGAGCGAGAGCGAGCGGCTCCGGCTGCTCGAGATCTTCGATCGACTTGTCCCCAAGATCCCGGCGCGAGCGGTCTCCGAGGTGGACAGGGAGATCCACTCCCTCCGGAGGGCGCGCCGCGCAGGAGGACGGCGATCGGGCCGGCGGGCCCGCTGATGATCCTCCTGGACACCTCGGCCCTCATTGACGCGATCACTGGCCCAAAGCGCTCCGCGTCCGCCTTGAGGCAGGCGATCGAGCGAGGTGAACGGGTTCTGCTGCCGGCCCTGGTGCTCTACGAATGGCTGAGAGGTCCGCGGCTCCGGGAGGAGCTGGCGGCTCAAGAGGCGCTCTTCCCTGGAGAGTCGGCGATAGCGTTCGGACCGAAAGAAGCGTCTGTGGCTGCGACCCTGTATGGGAAGGTCCGGAGACCCAGGGGAAGGGAGCTGGATCTGGCGATCGCCGCCTGCGCCTTGACACACGAGGCGAAGCTCTGGACGCTCGATGTCAAGGACTTCTCGGACGTTCCTGGGCTGAGAGCTCTCCTTCCTGGGCGAGACTCAGGAGGGGAAGCCCGCCCCTGACGATGCTGCGCGGCCGCGCGCCCCCTATCCTCAGAGCTCCCGCAACGCGGAGGCGACCGTCGAGCGCGCTGCGCGGATCGCGGGGAAGAGACCGCCCACCAGGCCGACGAGCAGGGCGAGGACGATTCCCTGGGCGAGCAGGCGCGGCGTCACGCGAAAGGCGAATGCCACCTGGCTGAAGCCCTGCCAGTTGAGCGTCGAGGTCTGAAAGCCGTCGAAGGCCGCCCAGGAGATCACGCCTCCGGTGACGCCCCCGATGAAGGCGAGGGTGAGCGATTCCGCCAGGACCGAGAGGACGACGGGTCCGGCGCGGAAGCCGAGAGCGCGCAGCGTGGCGATCTCACGCGTGCGGGAGGCGACGGCGTTGTACATCGTGTTGAGCGCGCCAAAGGCCGCCCCAACGGCCATCAAGAGCGCGATGGGCCACCCGAGCGCGCGAACGACGGCCACCAGGACCTCCGACTGTTCCGCGAAGTACTCGCTCTCGCGGTGGGCCTCCACGTCGAGGCGCGGATCGGTCGTCAGGGCATCCTTGAACTTCTGGAACGAGTCGCTCGACTCCAGCCGGACGCGCACCGACTGGAACGTGTCGCCCCGCCGGTAGGCCGGCTGGAGCACGCGGGCGTCGCACCAGATCTCCGTGTCCTCGACGCTGCCGCCGGTCGTGAAGACTCCCGCGACGGTCCACTCGCTCTGCCCCCAGCGCAGCGTCCGCCCGATCTCGAGGCCGGCGAACTGCCTCTCGGCCGCGAGGCCGACGATGACCTCGTTGCGGCCCTGCCCGAACATCCGCCCGTCGATGATCCGGAACGACGGCCGCGCGCGCGGCGCGGAGGGCTGCACCCCGCGCAGGGGGACGTTCGCGTCGGTGCCCGTGGACCGCTTCGGGACGTCGACGACGACGAACAGCTCGGCGGAGGCGTCGGGCCCATCGGTCTCTTTCCGGATGCCGGGCGCGAGGGCGACGATGTCCGCCATCTCGTGGTTCATCACCGACGACATCTCCGAGTCCGAGCCGCTGCGCAGGACGATGGCGGTTTCGGGGGAACTGGTCCCCGTCATCGTCGCGAGGAAGCCCTCGGCGATCGACAGCACCAGGAGGAGGACGGCCACGACCAGGGCGATTCCGATGACCGCGGACGCTGTCGACCCGCGACGCGTCCGGATCGTCCGCAGGTTGACGGCGGTCAGCAGGAAGACCTGCGAAAGCCAGTTGAGCATCAGACCACCTGCCGGAGACCCTCGGCGATCCGCAAGCGCAGAGCACGCCACGCCGGGAAGAAGCCCGCCGCGAGGCCAAGGAAGAAGATCAGAAAGACGCCGAGGGCGTAGTACCGGGCCGGGACGTAGAATGCGGGGAGGTACCCACCTGTGGGATCGCCTCTCAGAACGACCAGCCACGTGGCGAGGAGCCCGATGCCTCCACCGACCGCCGCGATGAGGAGCGACTCCGCGAGGACGAGCGCCGTCACGAGGGGACTGGAGAAGCCGAGCGTCTTGAGCACCGCCAGCTCGGCTGTCCGTTCGCGAACCGATTGTGCGATCGTGTTTCCCACGACGAGCAGCATCGCGAAGAAAACCACGACGACGACGAATGTGATGATGAGGCCGATGTCGCCGATCTGCTTGGCGAAGGACTGGACGAAGACCTTCTCGGTTGCGGTCTTCTTCTCTGCCGGGGAATTGCCGAACAGTTCGTCGACGTGAGCCGCGATGACGACGTTGAACTCCCAGGTGCCGCGCCCGTCCGCCCGCCTCCAGATCGGAGAGAAGATCGGGATCCTGTCGCCCACCTTCCAGCCGTACCGCTTGGCCGTGTCCCGCCCGATCACCGCTCCTTCCCGATCCGCCAGAAACGCGCGCTTCTGGTCATCGGGCAGGACGAACTCCGGGTACATACGCAGCCACGGCTCGAGCTCGATGGGGAACATCGCGAGCAGGTTCTTCTTGTCCTTGTAATAGCCGCCGAACCACGAGGCGTGGGTCACCTCACGCACCCCTGGCACCCTGGCGATCTGGTCCTGGTAGCTCTTGGGAAGCGGTTGGATGATCGAGACCTTGTGGAGCGTCAGCAGCCTGTCGGCCCCCGCGAGGTCGATGCCGAGGCCGAAGGCGACCCGGATCGCCGAGAGCAACCCGAACAGCAGGAATGCGACCGCGATGGAGAGGACCGTGAACGCCGTGCGCAGCTTCCGGCGCCGGAGGTTGGCGAGAATCAGGAAGAGGTGCTTCATGCCGCCGGCTCCGCGGACAGCCTTCCCTTGTCCAGGTGGAGCGTGCGCCGCGCCCGCGCCGCGGCGTGAGGGTCGTGGGTGACCATCACGATCGTCTTGCCGTGGCGGCCGTTGAGCGCCTGCAGCAGGTCGAGGATCTCGTCACCGGACTTCCGGTCGAGGTCGCCGGTCGGCTCGTCGCACAGCAGCAGGGTCGGGTCCGCGACGATCGCCCGCGCGATCCCGACGCGCTGCTCCTGTCCTCCCGAAAGCTGACCGGGCCGGTGGCGCGCCCGGTCGGCCACCCCTACGACCTCGAGCGCGGTGCGCACATGCTTCCTTCGTTCGGAGCGAGACAGCCCCGTCAGCAGCAGCGGCAGCTCCACGTTTCGCTCGGCCGACAGCACGGGAATGAGGTTATAGACCTGGAAGATGAACCCCACGTGCCGGGCCCTCCAGCGCGAAAGCCGTCCCTCGGAAAGGCTGTCGATCCGCTCTCCGCCGACCTCGACCGATCCGGATGTGGGACGGTCGAGCCCGCCGAGCAGGTTCAGCAGCGTGGACTTTCCGGAGCCGGAGGGTCCCATCAGCGCCAGGAAATCCCCCCTTGGCACATCCAGATTCGCCCCCTGCAGGACGTCGAGCTGCTCGCCGCCCCGCCGGTAGACCTTGTGCACGTCCCGGAGCCGCACCAGCGGCTCGCCGTTGGTCGTCAATCCATCCTCCGTGATTCTCTGATCCGGGGGCGGGATGCCGATGGC